>QKAI01000074.1 GCA_003246505.1 Spirochaetaceae bacterium
GGATATGGTGTAAGATAGGGCGGGAGGGTAGCTATGCCTGTATACTGGCTCCTCATTTTTGCCGGCCTGGCTCTGCTGATAGGGGGAGCGGAATCTCTGGTGCGCGGCGCGGGGGGAATCGCCCTGGCGGCCCGGATCTCCCCCTCCGTGGTGGCCCTGACCGTGGTGGCCGCCGGTACGTCCATGCCGGAGCTTGTCGTCTCCGCCCGCTCCGCCCTGGGTGGGAATTCGGGGCTGGCCCTGGGAAACGGGGTGGGTTCCAATCTCCTGAACATCGGCCTGGTCCTGGGGCTCACCGCCCTGGTCCGCCCCCTGGGTATCGGGGGAAACACCCTGAAGTTCGAATGGCCCGTGATGATGCTCACCGCCCTGGAATTCTTTCTGCTTATCCGCGACGGCCTTTCGGATCGCCTGGAGGGCCTTTTCCTTCTGGCCGCCCTGGCCGCCTTCATGGCCTATGCGGTGGTGCTTGACCGGAGGGGACTGGCCCCCGCGGCCGACCGGGAGCCCCTGCAGACGGCCTCCTTCGGAAGGACCGGCCTCCCGGCCCTGATGCTGAATTCCGCCGCCCTGGTCGCGGGCATCCTTCTTCTCGCCCTAGGCGCGGATCTTCTGGTCAAGGGGGCCGTGGCGGTGGCGGCGGGATGGGGCATCTCCGATACGGTGATCGGCTTGACCGTGGTGGCCCTGGGAACCAGCGCGCCGGAGCTCGTCACCTCCCTGGTGGCAGCCTTCAAGGGGCGGGGCGACATGGCCGTGGGAAACGTGGTGGGCTCCTGCATCTTCAATCTGCTGGGGATCGTGGGGATCACCTCCCTGCTGACCCCCCTGGCCGTGCCCGCCGAGATCCTCCACAGGGACGTTCTCTGGCTCCTGGGATTCACGGCGGTGCTCTTTCCCCTGATGGGAAGCGGCAGAACTCTGGCCCGCCTGGAAGGGGGGCTTCTCTTCGGGGGATTCGCCGTCTACCTTTTCACTCTTCTCCGGAGTGCCTGAGCTTTCCCGTCTCCGATAAACCGAAGAGGAGGAGCAGCCCCGCCCCGACGCCCAGGGCGCCCGCCGCGACCGGAGCCAGGCCCAGGGAGAAGAGCCCCGCCGCCGCTCCCGCCAGGCTGGGGCCGACGATCTGGCTGGAGTCGGTGATGAAGCGCCAGATGCCCAGGAATTCCGAGGCGGCCCGGCGGGGAGCCAGGTCGGAACTGATCGTCATATTCACCCCGCTGCCTATGCCGTTGGTCAGGGACATGAGCACCATCACCAGGATGAGACCCCCCGTCCCCCGGGAGAGGGGGAGGAGCATCAGGGAGAGGCCCAGCCCCAGGGTGCAGGGGACCACCGAGGGTTTGCGGCCGTACCGGTCCATGAGAATGCCCGCGGGAATGACCATGGCCGTCTCTATCAGGCCCCCGGCGCTGGTCAGGGAGCCGATTACCTCCACGGAAACGCCCAGGTGGTCCGCCCAGAGGGGGAAGAGCAGGTTACGCGAAATCCGCAGGAGCTGGAGCCCCGTAATGCCGATCAGGGCGACGAGGATGTTTATGCCGTTCCGGCGGAAGGTCTCCTTCAGCACGTCCCCCGGGGCGCTTCCCTCCGGGGAGGGGGGATCCCCCTTTTCTATAAGGAAGAGAGTCGTTACCAGGGCCAGGAAGGTAAACCCCGCCTGAATGTAGTAGATCATCCGGAAGCCGAGATATTTGATCAGGAATCCTCCCAGGACGGGGGAGATGATCCGGGTGACCCTCATGATGCCCCCCATGAAGGAGAGGGATCGTCCCCGGATCTCCGGGGGGAGGCGGCGCCTCAGATAGGCGAGCCGGCCTATGCCCCAGGCGGCGGTGGCCATGCCGAATATCAGGTTGAGTATGAGCACGTCCCGGGGATTGCGGGCCATCCCCTTGAGCAGCACCGCCAGAAACTGGACCGACACGCTTATGAGGAGGAAGGTTTTCTCCCGTATTTTTCCCGCGAGCCACCCCGAGGGCAGATCAAAGAGTACGTTCCCCAATCCCCCCGCGGCGGTGATGATGCCCACCAGGGCCAGCCCCGCCCCCAGATCCCGGTAATAGAGAGGGTTGAAGGCGTCCGTGAGGGCGAGACCCAGTTGAATGAAGAAACCGGGAACATAAATGGCCATGATGATGCGTACGAGTTTCCGGTCCATGGGGGTAGGATAGGTCTTTTCCCCTGACCGGTCAAGGGATTCTGCGTTTTTACATAAAGGTGTAAACGGAGGGGTCCTCCTACAAATTTGTCGGCCCTTCCCTTAATTCCTTCCCCGGGGAGCCTTTTTTCGCCTTCCCCGTAAAAATGGCATGCACCTTGCATCTAGGAGAGTAAGGTAAAAAAAAAGGCAAGAGAGAAATCGGCAATGACAACGGGAACAGAAAAAATGGAATATTTTCCGGCTCAGCCCCTGTGGACTTCTTCCATGAGGGACTACAGAACAATGACCCTCTCCCCCACGGGGCCCCTGGCGCAGTTCTATACGTTCAACGCCTCCCCCGATGAGGATCAGGTCTTTACCGCTGTGCCCGACGGAACGGTGGATATCTTCTTCCGCTGCTGCGACGAGGACCCCCAGGCCATGGTCTACGGATCGGTCCTGAAGGGGAAGATGATCACCCTCAAGAGGAACGCCACCTATTTCGGCGTCCGGTTCTTTCCCGGCGCGGCGGAACAGGTTCTGGGATGTCCCCTGGATCTCTTCACAGACCAGGACGTTATCCTTGAGGATGTTCAGGACTGCGCCAGCGAGCTGGTGGAGGCGATCTCCACGGCGGACACCTTCGAGGAGCGGATCGACATTTTTACCGGATACCAGGAGTATTGCTGCCGCAAGTACGAGCCCCTGCCCGATCTGGTCTCCTGGGTCATGGAGCGGATCAACCGGACCAACGGGGAGATTCGGATCCAGACCCTGGCCGACGAAACGGGATATTCCGCCCGCTATGTGAACAAGATGTTCAAGACCCATATCGGGGTGGCCCCCAAGTTTTACGAGAGGGTGGTGCGGTTCCAGAACAGCCTGCATCTTCTGGAGACGGGGGGATCCTCCGACTTTGCCGATCTGGCCCACAGGGCCGGTTATTATGACCAGGCCCATTTCATCAATGAGTTCAGGGAATTTTCCTTAAGTACGCCCGCCCGGATGACCTGTCCTTGATCATCTGAAAAGTCTGAATACGAGCCTGTCCGCCCTTCCTTTCCCAAGGTTGGCCGGACGGGCTGCCTCTGTTTATAAAATAGTAAATAATGAACCTAAATAATTTTGAGATAAATAATTAAAAGTTCCGTTTTTTCCAATAAGTTTTTTTTAACCCATGGTAATTTCTTTGTGAAAGCTGAAAAAGGCTTTCAAATATCAGTAGGAGCTTTAAAGGAGAGAAGCACCATGAATGATTTGAAAAAGACTTTAGGATTCTGGTCCTGTTTCGCCGTAGGCGTGGGACTTGTCGTTGCGTCGAGTACGCTGGTGTCCCTGGGACAGGGAATGGGAATGGCGGGGGCCGGCTTTATCATAGCCATGCTGGCCGCCTGGTTTCTTCAGCTTTTCTCCGCCCAGAGCTTTGCGGAGCTGTCCTGTTCCATTCCCAAGTCGGGAAGCTTGAGCACCTATGCCCGGATAGCCGTGGGACCCCTTATCGGCATGGTCAGCCTTCTGACCGGCTACGTGCTCATGAGTATGGCAACGGTTCCGGCGGAACTGGCCGTGGCGGGGGCTGTTTTCAACAGCGTTTTCATCCCCTCCTGCCCCCCGGCCCTGTTCTCCCTGATCCTGCTCATCCTTCTTACCGTTCCCAATATCCTGGGCGTTGACATCTTCGCCAAGCTGCAGATGGTCCTGACCTCCATCATGATCGTCTCCATGTCCGTTCTGGGTATCATCGGCCTTCTGGGGATCGCCAATCCGGCCCCCGCCATGGCAGAGACTCCCTTCAACCCCATGGGATGGTCCGTTCTGGGGCTTACCGCCGTGGCCATCTGGCTCTACATCGGTATTGAGTTCGTCTGCCCCCTGGTAGAGGAGATCAAGACTCCCGAGAAGAACATTCCCAAGTCCATGGTCATGGGTCTCATCGTCATCATCGCGGTGAACATCTTCTACGGTTTCGCCTCCATCAAGTACATCCCCCTGGACGCCCTGGCCGAATCCGACGCGCCCCACGTCCTCGTGGCGGAAGCCATCCTGGGTAAGACCGGTATGTTCTGGATCGGCATTGTCTCCCTCTGCGCCACGGCCAGTTCGGTGAACACCTTCATCGGCGTTATACCCCGCATGCTCTACGGCATGGCCCAGGCCGGTGAGGTTCCCGCCATCTTCGGCAAGATCCATCCCCGGTTCCGGACTCCCTGGGTCGGCGTTCTGATCATCGCCGCCGCCTACGCCACCCTCCTTCTGGTGGGCATCGCCGGTATCGAGCAGATCATGATCCTGATCATGTCCGCCTGTGCCTGCTGGCTCCTGGCTTACGTCCTGGCCCATGTCTGCGTCATCGTCCTGCGGAAGAGATACCCCAGCCTGAAAAGGCCCTACAAGACCAAGTTCTATCCCATTCCCCAGATCATCGGTTCCCTGGGCATGATCTACGCCATCTATGCCATCTACCCCGAACCGGTCACCAAGATGATGATCTACAAGTACGCCCTGGTGATGATCGCCGTGGCGGTAATCTACTCCGTCCTCTGGCTGAAGCTGGTGAAGAAGGTGAAGCTCTTCAAGCCCGTTACCATCGAAGAGGAGATGGGGGAAGAGTTCGCCAAGGACTTACTGAGGGCCTAGGGATATGAAAGGTTACGGTCAGAAGATCGACAGGTCAGCCATGACCCAGATTCACGAGAGCGCCCGTTCCTATCCCGCCGGATGGGGAGAGGCCGAAGTGACAGCCCAGGGGCTCGTCTACGGTTCTCCCGACGAGGGTCCGGAGAGGATTCTGGTGACCTATGAAGCGAAGAAGCAGCTCCTGGGCGGCGTGTTCAACCTGGTGATCCAGGGCGAGTGCGGCGGCTGCCCTTCCTGCATGGAGGGGGATGCGGAGATGTTCTACGGAGGACGGTTCTTCAAGGGGGAGGCCTATTTCAAGCCGGGGAAAGAGGGAGGGCCCGTCGCCGGGATCCTCAACGGCAACGGCGAACTCCTCAAGGACCTGACCCGGCTGGATCTCCTGTCCATGATCGTAACCTGCCAAGACGGCAGACTTGTCTGGCGCCTGTCGCCCCTGGGGGGAGCCTTTTCCTATACGGTGTTCCCCCCGGTGAAATACGGGGGAGTCCTCCCCCGGGGCGATATTGAGGCGATCGGACGGATCATGAATCTTATCGCCGACGGTTTCCGCGAGAAGGAACTGGCGGCGGGAGCGGAAATATGAAGAAATTAGTGATTTTGATGGTGGCGGTCCTGACAGCGGCGGCCGCCTTTGCGGACAACGTTCTGGTGGGTGCCGACACGGGCACGGTGGTGCTCTGCTCCGCCAATCCGGGGCGCATCGCCGATTACCCCGTCATGCACGGCGACGC
>QKAI01000456.1 GCA_003246505.1 Spirochaetaceae bacterium
TATGATTTGAACGTACAGGGCCTGGAAATTTTCCTGGACTTTATGAGAGAGGATGGGCTGATCACCTCCGATCTGAATATGGGGGATATTCTTCTTGAAACGCCTTAGGGAAATTCTTTTCTGGATGCTCCTGCTGGCCCTTTGGCAGATTCTCTCTCTGTCCGGACAGATCAATCCCCTGATCCTGCCCGCTCCGACCGCCCTGTTCGCAGGCTTTCTCTCCGGGCTTATTACGGGGGAACTGATGGCGGGACTGGCCAATTCCCTGCTCCTCATTTCCCTGGCCATGGTCCCCTCCCTCATCATCGCCTTCCTCATGGCCCTGGGGGCGTACCGTAGCCCATTTATAAACCGCATCTGTGAAAGGGGTGCCGCCCTCTTTCATCCCCTGCCGGGCATCGCCCTGCTCCCCCTCTTTATTCTCTGGACCGGACTGGGAAAGCAGATCATCGTCCTCACGGTCATCCATTCCGTTCTCTGGCCCTTCTATGTAAACACCCGGGCCGGCTTCAGGGAGGTTTCCCTCCTGTGGCTGGATCTGGGCCGGAACCGTGAACTGAGCGAAGCCGGGATCTTTTTCCATATTCTCATCCCCGGAGCCTATCCCTATATCCTGAGCGGTCTGAAAGTCGCCTGGGCCAGGGCCTGGAGAGCCGTCATCGCTGCGGAAATGGTTTACGGGGCGATCGGAGGCAGGGGGGGAATGGGATGGTATATTTACCAGAAAAGGCTATTCATGGACACCACGGGAATGTACGGGGGCATTCTGATGCTCATGATAACCGGTCTGGTGGTTGACCGGCTTCTGTTCGTCCCACTGGAAAGGGGGATGCAAAAAAGAAGGGGGTCCTCGATTGGTTCTGCTTGAAGCAACCGGACTTTCCTTTTCCTATACCCGGGAAGATGGAACGGCCTATCCCGTTCTTAAGGATTTCTCCCTGTCCCTCGATGAGGGGGAGTCCCTGGTCATCCTAGGACCCTCCGGATGCGGAAAGAGTACTCTCCTCAAAATCCTGGGCGGATTCCTGCGGAGCCGAACCGGTGAAGTCCTCTACCGGGGGAGGAGGGTGGAAAAGCCATTCCGCCGGGGACAGATGGTCTTCCAGGATCCCCAACAGCTTCTTCCCTGGCTTACGGTGGAAGAGAATATGATCTTTCCCGAAAGGAGAGGAAGAGTTCCGAAGGCAGCGAGGGATTCCCTTCTGGAGAAGGTGGGTATTGAGGAATTCCGCGAATCCTATACCCATCAGCTTTCCGGGGGCATGAAACAGCGGGCAGCCCTGGCGCGGGCCCTGTTCGCCCTTCCGGAACTGCTTTTTATGGATGAGCCCTTTGTCAGTCTGGACGCTCCCTCCAGGCAGGAACTGCAGGAAATGGTCCTGAAATTGTGGAAGGACGAAGGGCTTTCCCTGCTTTTTGTGACCCATGATGTGGGGGAAGCCCTATTCCTGGCAGACCGCATTCTTATCATGGGGCGGGATTATTCCTTCACCTATATGGCAAATCCTCTTCCCTATCCCCGGGAGAGATGGAGTGAGTCCTTCCTCAGGGAAGAGATCCGTATTCACTCCCTGCTGGAAGCTTCCCGGTCCAGCCGGTAAATCAGGGTATATTCGGGAATGCGATAGCGATAGGCGGCGATCCTCGTTCCGTACCCGGGGGTATCAAATCGGTAAATCAACTCTCCACGTTGTTCCAGAATCTCCATCAGCCGGGGGAACCAGTAGGACGTATTCCCGTAGAGACTGTTCCATACCGGCCTGTTCTCATGGATCAGAAATAATTCGGAGGGGATGATGACATAGCCAATCTCCCTATCCGCAAGATACTCCTCCAGGGTAAGGTTATTTTCCCTCAGAAAAGCCAGATTCCTCCAGTCATAAAGTTTACCCCGGTTCAGATAAAAAACCAGCGTCAGCCCTCCCAGAACCCGTCCATCCTCCGGGATCCAGCGTGAAATTTCCTCCCGATAGTCCCGATACCGATTTCGCTCCCCCTCTGCCTCCTTCCCGATCTGCCACAGGGAGGATGAGAGAGCTATGATCAGCAGGAGGAAAGAAAGCATACCCGGGGATCTCCCTCTAAACCTGTCAAAAATCAGATAAAGGCCCAGATAGAAAAAGGGGAAAAGAAGAACCTGGGAGGGGGGACTGTATTTCCCGAGCAACAGGGTCCCCAGGGATATTCCCAGTAATCCGGAGAAAAAAAGAGCCTTCCCCCTAATCCGCATACAAGCAAGGATCAGCGCCAAGAGGGGCAGAATGGCATAGAAATACCTTATATCCGGAAGATAATAGGTCCCCCCTATTCTATGGTAAAGATTGTTGTGAAATTGGGGCCATTTCAGTAGTTTCACATCCAGTCCCTCCGTTACTCCGACGGTCTGTCCGAAGGCGAGATAATCCCGTGGAAAGTGAATATTGAACAGAAAACTGAGAAGCAGGAAGGGAAATATACCCGTAACCAGTCCGAGCAGGAAAGAAAGGAGATCCCAGCGGTTGCGGGAATGATTAAGGAGGGAAATCGTGAAAAGGAAAAAGAGAGGGAACAGGGTCAGCAGGGCATTGGGATGAATTCCGAACGCCAGGCCGGCGGTCAATCCCGGGGGAAAAGATTTTCTGCCCGATGTGCCCTTATCCCCCCCATAGAAAAGAAGCAAACCAATTAACAGGAAAAGGAGAATGAAGATTTCCTGGCGTGCCATATGGGTGGCATAGACAAACTGCACATCCCAGGAAAAAAACACCGTGACAAGAAGGGCCCCCCCGTCTGTTTTCGTCCGATCCGGGGAGGGGGAGAGATGAGTCAACAGGTGATGGAAGCACCACAGGGTCAGGGCGCCCACGGTCAGGGAAAGGAGTCTGGCAGAGAAAAGGGAGTAATCAAAAACAAAGAAGAGAGATTCCGCAAGGTGGTATAACAGTTTTATGGCATGGGGATGCCTTTCGTAAAGGTCGAAGAATGCTTCCGTGGAGTCGGGTCGCCCTTCCCCCATCATGGTTCTCGTTAAACCGCTCAGCCATGCCTCATCGGTATGAAAAAAGGGGAAGGAGTTTAGAAAAAAGAGATTTATGGTAAACCAGAAGAGGAGATATAAATATAGGGGAATATAATGTCGATCAGGGCGTTTGTTAATGGGGAACATATGAAATATCCCTCCGGAGTGCCGGAGGGATATGATTGATCGATTGGTATTTTACTTAACCAGGGGGAGGCCTTCGTTATTCCAGCCCGATCCGCCGGTGCCTGCCGTACCGAATCCGCTCTTTACGGAAGCCGCATCGATCCCGAGCAGTCTCATAATGGCCACGGTCTGACCGGCGGTCTGTCCGGAATAGCAGTAGACAAAAACCTTTTCATCCCGGGGGAGATCGGCGAAAGCCTTCTCCATGCCCGCCCCGAAGGGAATGTTGATGGCTCCCTGAATATGACCGGCGGCATAATCGTCGGCGCTCCGAACGGAAACGATCACCATCTTATCCTCATTGTCCATTTTCGCCTTGAGCTGCGAAGCGGCGATGATGTTGCTCGGCGCTTCCGGGTCGGCTTTCAGATTGTTGAAATAATCCATGGCGGCGCTCTTGACGGCGGGATCAATTTTCACTCCCGAGGGAGTGGGGGAGGGGTTGGCTGTTTTTTCCGTATAGGCTTCGTAACCGCTCTCCTTGCTGATCCCCAGATTCCATCCGTAGCGAATGGAAGAGGCGTTGAATCCGGCCACATTGAGAACGGCGATGGCCTGGCCGGCGGTCTGGCCGGAAACACAGTTCACGTAAATGGGTTTGTCATCGGGAAGCCAGTTCAGGGCATCGGCCAGGGCCGGCGTTCCCCAGGCCGCATTCACAGCGCCCTTCAGATGGCCGGCGGCGTAGTCCTCCGCCTTTCTGATGTCAAGGATGAAGATATCCTCCCCGGCGGCGATTTTTTCAAATACCGTAGCGGGCGGTACGATCCGGGAACCGGGGAAGTCGGCAAAATAGGCATTCGCCCCGACTTCCACGGGATTGGCCGCCACCGCAGCGGGAGCAGCGGCGGTACTACCGGCGGAACCCTTGCTGTCATCCTGACCATTCGCCATAAGGGAAAGGGGAAGGATGAGAATCAGTAAGAAAAGAACCCGTAATTTTTTCATTGTATACTCCTTTTATGGATTGGGTAATCCCAATAAACCGGTTCTCTCAGGAATTGGCCTGAGAGGAAGTGAGGGTGGGCAGAGCTGTCTCGGGAATGTAGACGGGATATCCCGTGGTACTCCATTCGAGCCAGGCCCCATCGTAGATTTTCAATTTTCTGTACCCGCTGTTATAGAGGGCCACATAGGTATTGGCCGCGCGGACAGAGGATTTGCAGTACATGATTATCTCATCATCGGGCATAATGCCCGCCTGTTTGTAAAGGATCTTGATGTGCTGATCCGGTTTGAAGGTCATATCGGAGAACATATTGTTCATGTAATCGATATGAACGGAACCGGGGATGGTACCGGCATTATACTCTTCCTCCGTTCTGACATCCAGAATGACCACATCTTTCCGGGGATTCTCAATCTGGCTTTTCAGCTCATCCTTGAGGGCGATAATGCTGTCCACTGCGGGGGAGGGGGCGTATTTCACCGGAGAAATACTTTCCGTGCCCGCAACGACAGCCCAATTCTGTGCCTTGAGAGCCCCCAATCCTCCGGACAGGACACGAATGTCACCCCTGTGGCCGTAATACTTCAGAGTCCAGAGGAGGCGGCAGGCATCCATATTGTTGTTATCATCATAGATGATAAGGTCGGAGTCGGATGAAATGCCCGCCTTTCCCGCAGCCTCAGCCACCAGAGATGCGGGGGACACGCTGTTGGGTACGGGGTCGGATACGGTTATTTGGGCCCTCTCCACATTGGCCGCCCCCTTGACGTGTTCCTTGGCGTAGGAGGTCGCTTTCTGGGCGTCCACGAGGAGGTAGCCCTTATCCAGAAAACCGGAGGCATCCCTGGCCGAAACGATAAGGGTATCCGATTTTTCATAATGGGCGAAGGAACAGGCCCCTAGCAGCAGAACTGAGGAAACTAAAACGGTAAGAATTTTTCCCATGATATTCCAGTCTCCTTAATTAAAGTGGTTCACAACAGAGTTATAGGAATAGTCATCATTGACGAGCGCGTGGACTTTTCCCCCTTTAATAATGGCCAGCTTGGGGAATTCATGTATTCCCAGCCGGCTGGAAATACCCTTGGATTTATAGACGTCCACCCGGGTGACCGCGAATTTCCCCTTGCCCATCTCCTCTATGGTCTCGATATCCTTGAGGAGTTCGTGGCAGCGGCAGTCGGAAGCGTCGTAAAGAAAGACGATCCCGTCCTTGGCCAGAATCTGGGATTTCACAGTCTCCGACTCGGCGATATACCGTTCCGCCCCCACGCCGGCCACAGCCCCGTCTCCCACGGCGGTGGCTACCTGCTTGAGGAATTTTTCCGTCACATCCCCCACGGCGAAGACGCCGTCTTTGTT
>QKAI01000372.1 GCA_003246505.1 Spirochaetaceae bacterium
TGGAACGACATACAGGACTACCATTTCAACAAGGAGTCCTTCTACAACTCCCTCTTCCACGGTAGCGGGGTCATTCCCGGAGTCCTGGAGAATTTCCAGGTGCAGCGTCTCAAGGGGTCCGGCGGGGTGGCGGCGATCATCGTCCATCCCGGAGCGGCCCTGGACAGCCAGGGGCGGCCCATCTTCCTCTACGAGCCCCAGGCCCTGACCCTGGACGTGAGGAAGTACAAGCTTCCCGCCACGGTCTATATCACCGTGCGGTTCCACGAGGTGATGGAGGACTTCTTCCAGAACGACGAGAACCCGGACTACCAGGGCTACATGAGCCGCATAGAGACGGCGCGCCTGGAGATCATGAATACCCTGGACTCCCGGAGCATCGAGCTGGGCCGGGTCTCCCTGGCGGAGGGGGAGAACGGGGAGATACTCTCTCTACGGGATGCGGAGGATTTCGCCAATCCCGGCCCCAACGCCCTGGACTTCCGCTACGTTCCCTGGGCCCGGGTCTTCAAGAGCGGCCTCTCCCCCTACCTCAAGGAATTTCTGGTGGGTCTCCTCAACCGGGCCCGGAACATCTCCCAGATCGCCTACGACGTGCTCGCCCTTCCCGGTTTCCGGGAGCTGCAGACCGTCTCCCTCACCGCCCGGATGCTGCTCCAGTGCGGTGACGTGAGCTTCGAAGACATCGTGAACATCCTCTACCCCCTCTTCGACATCAACAACCAGATCATCCAGGAGATCCTGGAATACGAGAGGACCGAAGGGAAGAGGACCCTGTCCCTGTCGGATAACTTCGAGCATATCAAAACCCATGTCTTTGAGATGGGGGACAAGATCAAATCCTTCGATCAGACCTACGAAACCCTGGACGGGATACTGAAGAGCTTCCGGGAGGTGACCGAGGGGTACCAGAAGCTCTTCATCACCCGCAGGATCACCTCCTCCGACCTCTCCCTCATGAGCGGCGAGCTCTCCCGCATCCTCCTTCTGGAGGACGAGCGATACACCCTGGTCGATTTTATCGACCTGCGTGACAGGGAGAGCACCGAATCCCACAGGCTGGAGTTCATCGGCTGCGACGACGTGCAGACCTCCCATCTCTTCCTGACCTATCCCGACGGGACCCTGGTGCGGGACACGGTCAAGCGTTATATGGGCGGCTCGGTCCGGTTCAACGTGAAGAACGTGATAAAGAAGCGGGAGATGCTGGTCATCCGCCGGTCCGACATCATCCACGCGGGATACCGGGTCAAAGTGGACATGGGAAAGCACAGCCGGATCCTGAATATGGACACCCCCGATTCCCGACACCGCTGGCGGAACGTGAGCGTGAAGTTCCCCGAGGATTACATAGACAGCTACTCCCTGACCCTCTCCTTCTCCCAGGAAGAACAGGGGCAGGATAACTTCGGCCATATCTGGGTGTACCAGAAATTATAAAAAGGAAGGGACCATGTTTTTCAGAGGAAAATTCTGCCGGGAGGGGCACCTGATGGATCCCTCCTGGGATGTCTGCCCCGTGTGCATCACCCCCGTGGTGGGTTGGCTCATCTATTCGGAGAACAGCCGGACCAGGAACGTCTACCCCCTGAGGGAGGGAAAGAACCTCCTCGGCCAGGGGACGGACTGCGACGTGCGCATTCGCAGGGATTCGGTAAAGCGCCATCACGCCGTGCTGACGGCGAGGCCCGACGGGGTGATGATCCATGACGCCGGGGCGGGGGGCCGCATCCTGGTTAACAGGACCGAGGCGGCACGGGAGATCATCGACGGGGATCTCATCACCCTGGGCAGTGTGGAGTTCAAATTCAAATGCATCTATTAGGAGGCCCTGTGAAAAAACGATTGCTGTCCCTGGTTCTGCTGGCGGTTCTCCCCCTGTGCCCTGGCGCCCAGGAGAAGGAAGTGAAGGGGGACTCCGTACGGATTGAAAGAATCGATTCCACCGATTTCCCCCGCATCCGGGCCTTCGCCGCCGTGGAAGACCCCCGGGGAGAACCGAATCTCTCCCTGGTCAAGGGCAATTTCACCGTCAAGGTGGACACCCACGATCCGGTGGAGTCCCTGGAGCTGGCTCCCTTCAAAATGCTGGAGGAGCCGGTGCACTACGTATTTTTCCTTTCCGCCTCCGGGCTGATGGACGGGCGGCCCCTTACCGCCCAGAAGAGCGCCCTCCTGGACTTCGCCGCCAATCTGAGGGAAGGGGACACCCTGTCCGCCTGCATGGTGGGGGAGACGGCGGGGGAGCTCTTTTCCTACGCCGGTCCCCTGGACATTCCCGAAGAGGCGGTTCAGGGAATTACCGTTTCGGAGAATCAGCCGAAGATCTTCGACACCCTGGTCAGCGGCGTCCGGAAAGTGGAGAAGGACCGGGGGGAAGAGAAAATCGGAGTCCGGGACCGGGTGGTATTCGTCCTCATCTCCGACGGGCGGGACAACGAGAACCGGTACACCCTGGAACAGACCGGGCAGATTCTGAGCGACAGCGGCATCCCCCTCTACGCGGTGGGCCTCAAGACCCTGAGCGAAACCTCCCTTTCGGTCCTGGACGAACTGGCCGTTCTGACCGGAGGTTCCTACTACTACACCCCCAAGGCGGACATGATCGCCGGTCAGCTGGAAAAGGCGGTTCAGCAGATTCTCATGTCCTACGTGATCAGCTTTAAGGTCAAGGGGGTCAAGGGGGACGACTCCTACCACCAGCTCATGATCCAGATAAGCGAAAAGGACATTACCTCCCAGTCCTTCCGGAATTTCCTGGCCCGCAAATCCCCCTTCCCCCGGTGGCTCAAGATCGTCCTGCTCGCGCTGGCCGTCCTTCTCCTGGCCGCCCTGATACTGCTTGTCATCTTCAGCCGCATACGCCTGCGGAAGAGGCTGGGGATTGGCAAGAGGCGCTGCCCCGACTGCAAAAGGCGCATGCGGGACGATTGGGAGTTCTGCCCCTTCTGCCGCTATCTGGAACCGAAAAAGAACAAAAAGAATAGCAAAGAGGAGAGTGCCTGATCCGTGGGAGCCCTGCCGGGAATCGAATACAGAAAAACGTCGGTCCGTTCCAATAAGATTGCCCTCCGGGAGAATCCCGTGGGAGGTTTCGTGGGCATTACCGAGAAGGGTCCCCTCCACCGTTCGGTCCGCTTAAGGGATTATAACGAATTCCTGAGGATATACGGGGGCTTCGAAACGGCGGGATACCTGCCCTTCTGCGTCTACTCCTTCTTCCAGAACGGGGGAAAGCAGTGTTCCGTTGTGAGGACCGCCCACCTGTCCGGGGAGGGAGCCGCCGCCCGGGCGGAGTTCGTTCTTACCGCGGGCCGGGAGACGGCGGCCCTGCTGCGGGTCAGGTCGGAGGGGATCTGGGGCAACCGGATTCGGCTTAACCTCTGGCATGTCCCCACCGAACAGGGGGGCGTGCGGTTGAATGTCTCCTTTCACAACGGCCGTTTCCAGGAGGATTTTCTGGACCTCTCCCCCGATCCCAGGGAGGATGACTTCTACTTAAGGAGGATAGGGGAGAGGTCGGTGCTGGCCGAGCCGGTGGGGCTGCCCGAAACGGGAGAATCCCCTGTCCCCGACGAGGTAAGGGACAGCACCTTCTACGGCGGCCGGGAGGGCATAGCCGCCCTGACTCCGGCCGATTTCATCGGGTCCTCCCGGGACCCCCTGGCCAAAACCGGACTGGCCCTGCTAGAGAACGAGCCGGATATCAACCTCCTGGCCCTCCCCGACGCGGCCCTTCTGGAGAATCTTGAGGACCGGCTCAAGCTCCACCGGGCCCTGGTGGACCATGCGGAGGCCAATCCGGGCCGCTTCGCCCTGCTCGATCTTCCCGGCTCCCTGGATCCGGTGGAGGTGCTGCGCTACCGGAGCCGGCTCTGCTCCTCCCGGGCCGCCCTCTACTATCCGGACCTGAGGGTGATTGATCCGGCGGACCAGAGCCTTTTCTCCCTGCCCCCCTCCTGCGCCATGGCGGGTATTATCTCCGAGACCGATCTGAAACACGGCTGCTACTATCCCCCGGGGAACCGATTCGTGGAGGGGGCGGTGGCCCTGTCCCGTTCCCTGACCAAGGAGGAGACCGCCCTGCTCTATGAGAGGGGGATCAACTCTTTCAGGAAGATCCCCGGAAAGGGCATTACCGTCTGGGGGGTGAGGACCCTTTCCGACGATCCCCAGTGGCGCTTCATCAACGTGCGCCGCACGGTGACCCTCCTGGGCACGGCCATCCGCCGTGGAACCGCCTGGGCTGTGTTCGAGCCCCACGACGAGGGGCTGAGGAAGCGGGTGGTGCGCCATGTGACCGCCTACCTGATAGACGTGTGGCGCAAGGGCTATCTCTCGGGCAAGACCCCGGAGGAGGCCTTTTACGTGCGGTGCGACGGGGAGCTGAATCCCTCGGAGAACATCGATGCGGGTGTGTTGACCGTGGAAGTGGGATTGTGCGTGGTCAAGCCGGCGGAGTACATCGTGGTGACTCTCCACGCCCGGAAGGAACATACGAAAGTGATTATCGACGAGGAGGTCGTTCATGGCTGATAATAGTGCCGAATCCTATCTGCCCAGTTATTTCGGGGTGGAGATAGAGGGGATCCAGTGCGGGAAATTTTACCGCTGCGAGGGGTTGGAGAGCGAGAATTACGTCTACGAAGTGGAAGAGGGGGGCCTGAACACGACCACCCACAAGTTCATAGGGCGCACCCGCTTCCCCAATCTGGTTCTGGAGAAGGGGCTGACAGACAACAACGAGATCTACCGCTGGTACGCGGACACGGTCATGACCGAGGATCCGGTGGTGCGCAAGGACGGCTCGGTGGTGCTTTTCAACGCCTCCGGGGAGGAAGTAAAGCGGTGGAATTTCTTCCGGGCCCTTCCCTGCCGTTGGGTGGGCCCCCAGCTGGGGCACAACGTCCACGGCTGCGCGGTGGAGCGGGTGGAGATCATGCACGAAGGCCTGGAAGAGGCGGAATAGGAGGATTTCATGGCACTGGAGAAAGCGGTCATCGTCAATCTGGATACGGATGAGGAGTTCGAAGTCCTCTTCAATCCCAAGGAGTACATCATAGAGAAGAGGACTCCCTGGAAGGAGCACGAGATCAACGGCCTCGACTCACCGGCGGTGGAATTCACCATAGGGGAGCGGAAGCGCCTCTCCATGGAGCTCTACTTTGATACCTCCGAGGAGAAGACCGACGTACGGGAGTACACCGAAAAGATAGAGGAGCTCATGCTGGTCAATTCGGACCAGCACCGGCCCCCCCTGCTCATGTTTTCCTGGGGGAACCTGAAATTCCGCTGCGTCCTGGAGGACCTGGTGCAGCGCTTTACCATGTTCCTGAACGACGGCACCCCGGTCCGGGCGCTCCTGAAGGTGCTCTTCAAGGAGTACACCACCGCCGCCGGGCAGATCAAGGAGAAGCCCCGCCACTCCTCGGACCATACCAAAAGGATAATCCTGCAGGAGGGGGACTCCCTGAGCGCCCTGGCGGGAAGG
>QKAI01000466.1 GCA_003246505.1 Spirochaetaceae bacterium
CTGGAACGGTACGCCGGGGTACTGCGTTTCCTGGACGACTATCTGGGAGACCTGGACGTCAGCGAAGCCCTTCTGAAGGGGGACCTCTCCTCCCTGGACAGCTCCAAAAAGAGGGTCAGCGAAAAAATGGACCAGGTGCAGAAGGACGCCACCGATCAGGCGGCGAAGGAAGCGGCGGATGCGGTCAAGGAGGCCGCCAAGAGTCTACCCAAGCTGTTCTGACAGAAACGGCCCGGTCTTCCGCACCGGGCCGTTTTTTTTAGTTGAACCTTTTGAACTGGGGCAGGAAGTCCCGGTTCTTCTCGAACATCCTGTCGGTCATATCCCTTATTTCCTGCATGCTCAGCACGGCGGATGTGAGGGGATCCATGAGAATGGCATGGAAGATCTTGCGGGGATCCCCTTCTATCGCCCCCTGGACGGCCAGCTCCTCGCACCGGGCGGAGGTGTTGTTGATGATGGCCAGGTGGTCCGGCAGGGGTCCCACGTGGATGGGGCTCAGACCGCCCTTTTCGGCCAGGACGGGAACTTCCACGCAGCATCCCCCGGGCAGATTGTCTATGAGGCCGAAGTTGCGCACGTTGCCGTTGAACCGGTAGAGGGTGTTGTCCCCGAAGAGGGCATTGAAAATGTAGGCCGCGTACTCCTGGCCCCTCTCCAGCTCAACCTCCCCGTCCTCCCGGGCCAGCCATTCGTCAATATCCTTCTTCCAGGTGGTTTCCCTCTGGGTATATTCGTTCAGAATGTAGGCGTAGGCCCCGGGGTTCCAGCCCGTTCCGTGGATACAGTATTTCTCGATAAGGTCGGGACGCTTGCGGAACCAGGGGTTGTACTCCGAATTGTGGCCGCTCGATTCGGTGACGTAGTAGTCCAGGTGCAGGTACATTTCGTTGCGCACCTGCTCCTCGTTGTAGATCTCCGGTTTTTTGAGGGCCTCCCGGATAAGGGGGTAGGCGTCCCTGCCGTTCCATTTGTAGTCCAGATACCAGGCCTGGTGGTTGATGCCCGCGCAGGTGTAGGTGATCTCACTGTCCGGAGCGCCGATCCATTTGGCCAGCATGGCCGCGGTCCCCTGGACGGAGTGGCAGAGTCCTGTGAAATTCAGATTTGTCTCCCCCTGGACGCCCCGGCAGAGCATGGCCATGGGGTTGGTGTAGTTCAGGACGACCGCCTCCGGGCAGACCGCCTGGATATCCCGGGCGATATCCAGCATGACCGGCATGGTCCGCAGGGTGCGGAAGATGCCCGCCGGACCCCGGGTGTCCCCCACGTTGATGTCCACCCCGAATTCCTTGGGAATCTCCACGTCGTAGCGCCAGACGCTTACCCCCCCCGCCAGGATGGTGATGACCACCCCGTCCGCCCCCTCCAGGGCTTTCTTCCTGTCCATGGTCCTGGTAATGGTGGCCCCGTAGTTTCCGGCGCGGACGATTTTCCGGCAGGCCGTCTCTATGGCGTCAAGCCTGTCGGCATTAATATCCATGAGAGATATCTCGCAATCCCTGAAGGCGGGGAAAGTCAGCAGATCCTTAACCAGATTCCTGGTGAAACCGAAACTACCCGCACCGATAAAGGCGATTTTTTTCATAATCCCTTCCCTGATCAATGATTTTTCCCTCTCCGAGGGCTGGAAATATTATCCCATGGTTATTTTCCCGGCGCCATGGTAGAATGTTGAGAGAATATGGAGAAATGTTGAATGAGCCAACTGGTAAAGCAACTCTACGATGAGCGGCTGGCCCGGGGGGAGACGCCCCCCTCGGAGCTGGTTTTCTACAACCGGGGGTACCAGGAGTGTCCCTCCGGCCACTACCACATGAGCGTGAGAAACTACTATCTGATCCATGTGGTCCTGAAGGGAAAGGGGTGGTTCCGCCTGGGCCGGGACAGGGTCGTTCTGGGCCCGGGGGAGGGATTCACCATGTTCCCCGATCTGGTGGGGGAGTATCAGGCCGACGAAAGGGAGCCCTGGACCTACTGCTGGATCGGTTTTCAGGGAGCCATGGGCGCCTATCACCTGCAGGACCTGGGCATCAGCCCCGCCCGACCCTGCTTTAGGCTGACCGGAAAAAACCGCCCCGACGAGATCCGGGGCCTCCTGACCGAAAGAGCCGACGGGAGCCGGGGAGAGGACCAGACCTACGCGGTGAACCCCCTGGAGGGACGGGGCATCATTTACCGCTACCTGGGAATTCTCTCCCGGGACCTTTACGGCGGGGAAGCGGAAAATACGGTGCGCTACGTGCATGAGGCCATTGATTTTGTTAAGAAGAATTTCAGCCAACCCATCCGGGTCACCGATATGGCCCGGGCCGCCGGGGTGGACCGCACCTATCTCTACACCCTGTTCCGGGAGCATACGGGCAAGACTCCCAAGGAGTACCTGACCGATTTCCGTCTCAGGGCGGCCTGCGAGCTGCTGGAGCGGCGGGACATTCCGGTCAAGGCGGCCGCCCGGTCCGTGGGCTACGAGGACGAACTGAATTTTTCCCGGATCTTTACGGAGAAGATGGGGGTGCGTCCCTCCCGGTGGAGGGATCGGAAAAACTACCTGCCCAGCTGATGCATCAGGATCAGCCAGAGGGGGGGGATAAGCAAAGCGGGGAGGAAGTTCCCCGTGCGGATGCGGCGGATTTCCAGAAGGTTCAGGCCGATGCCGAAGATGAGGATGCCCCCCACCGTGGAGATCTCCCTGATGATCTCATCGGTGGCATAGGGGCCGATGAAGGAGGCCAGAAGGGTCATGCCCCCCTGGTAGATCAGGACGGGGATGGCCGAGAAGAGCACCCCGATGCCCAGGGTGGACGCGAGGATGACGGAGCAGATGCCGTCCAAAATGGATTTGGCGTAGAGGATCTCATGGCTGTCATGAAGGCCGGACTGGAGGGAGCCCAGGATGGCCATGCTGCCCACGCAGTAGATGAGGGTGGCGGTGACGAAGGCTTCGGATACCCTGCCGTGGCCCTCCCCCATGCGCTCCTTGAGCCGGTCCCCCAGATGTTCCAGGTGGGACTCGATCCTCATCATCTCCCCCAGAATGCCCCCCAGCACGAGGCTGATGATGAAGAGAATCGGCTTGGAGGCGGGATTGAGCAGCCCGGACAGGGTGGTGGAGATCCCTATGAACATGACCGAGAGGCCCAATCCCTGATTGGTGATCTCCCGGATGTTCTCCTTGAATCCCCTTTTGAAGAAGAGGCCCGCCAGGGTCCCCCCGGAAATAGCCAGAGCGTTGACGATTGTTCCTGATAGTACCATGAAGTCACTATAGGCCGGGGAGGATATTTGGTCTAGGGGAATCCTCTTCATTTTTACCAGTCAGCCCGTGGTACAGGGCCGCGGGCACGGTGTAGTAGAAGGGCAGGATGAGTACGGAAAGCCCCCCCGTGATGAGGCCGTAGCCGTTCCAGAAGCGCCGGGGCAGAACCCCGCTTCCCCCGTCGAACCAGAGCATCATTCTCTTCCAGTAGATGACCAGGAACAGGATCATGATCACGATAAGAACGGCGTAGAGGATGAGGACCAGAAAGAAGAACACCCCGAAGATTTCGCTCTTGTAGCCCCGGGTCAGGGCGAAGCTGCGCTCCAGGGCGGCCCGGCCCCGGAGTCCCTCCTCGGTAAAGACGGGCAGGAAGAGGCTCCAGCCCAGGATGAGGATGATCCCCGGGGCGAAAAGAAGAAGGTACCCCCCCATGACGCCCCAGAAAAAAATAAAGCAGACCCACAGGAGGGGAAGAAAGTTATGGACCCCCTCCCGGAGGATCTCGCCGGTGGAAAGGGATTCACCCCGGTAGTCCAGGCAGGCCCGGCGGGTCGCCCCATAGCCCATGAAGGTGCCGGCCAGGATCAGGTAGGCCATGCTCAGGGCGTAGCCGGTCCAGAACCGGGGCCCCATGAACCCCTCCGGGTCCATGGCCAGCCGGGAGAACTGGTCCACGAAAAAGAAAAAGAAGGGGGCGTAGACCGCCGCTCCCAGGGCCATATAAAGGGGAAAACCCTTTTTATAGAGAATAAGGGATTCCTTGAGAATTCCCCCGATATTCACGTCTTTCTTCCTGTCTCCCACGGCGTCCTCCCCGAAAGAAGACAATATAATACGGGGGGGGAATTATTTCCAGATCCTCAGGGCCATATACTCCTTCCCGGGGAGATCCACGGTGAATTTTCCCGTAAAGCTGCCCCTGTCCTCTATGGTCATCTCCCAGGTGTCTATCACCTGGACCCGGTAGGGGGTGCTGTCGTCAAAATAAAAATGCCGGAAGGAGGGGCGGTTCAGGCCGTAGTAGATAAGGAAGAAGCGGTTCGAGGGAATGAATTCGTCCAGGCAGGCGGCCCCCTCGTCCCAGCGGGACTTCTCCCACGGCTTAAGGCCGGGCCCGGGAACTTCGTCCAGGATCTTCCTTAAAAAGAGGAGCCGGGCGGGGGACTCCCCGTGGAGCCTGCCCCCGTGGGACCACCAGAGCACCCCGTCGTGGCCCAGGTAGGTCTCCCCGTGGCCGGCGTATCCCCCCTTACAGACGGAGTCCCAGAACCGGCGGGTCATCTCCCGGCCGCTGATGTTCCCCCAGCCGTGCTGGATGTTCCCCTCGTAGGAGATCTCGTCCAGGACCACCGGCTTGCGGTACATCTCCCGCCACTCCCTAACCTTGTCCCCGATGCGGTAGACGTCCTGCTTCTGAATGCTGCAGTGGGTCACCCAGGGGCGGCTGTGGTTGTAAAAGGCGCCGCAGTTGTGGATGGACCGGAGGTGGGAGTAGGGATCCCTTTGGCAGATAATGCCGGCCAGGCGCTCCCAGTCGGCCAGGGTCTTGCTCTTCATCAGGTCGAATTCGTTGGCCAGGGACCACCAGACATTCCGGAAGGCGGAGAACCGGGCGATGATGTACCGGAAGTACAGATCGTCCTCTTCGGGGGACATGAGGCTGAAGCCCCACCGGTCGTAGGGGTGGAGCATGATCAGATCCGCCTCTATGCCCCGGTCCCTCAGATCGGCCAGCCGTTCCTCTATGCGCCGGAAGTGCTCCGGATTGAACCGGGTGAAGTCCCAGTCGTTCCCCGGGGCCCGGCCTCCGTATTCGGAGAAATTCTCCTTTGTGATGCCCGAATTGTCGCAGGGGGTTCCCTCGTAGGGGAAGGTGAGGGGGTCGGCGAAATTGTAGTCGTAGTGCTTGGGAAAGACGCAGAAGCGGATCTTATTGAAGGCGGAAGAGGCCAGGGTGTCCAGGGTTTCCCCCTGCCGTTCCCGGCTCTGGTGGGTCCAGACATAGCAGGTCGTGCCCAGGGAGTAGTGGGGAGTGCCGTCCTCGTAGGCGAAGTGATACCCCGCGGCGACCCGCACGGGGCCCCTGTTGTTACCGGTGGCGGGGGTGACGGAGAAGCTTCCCGCGGATTCTTCCCCGGAGAAGGTTCCCCCTACGACATAGGTGTACTCCTCGGCGAAGGAGGGCATGAAACGTACCTTGTAAATTCCGTCC
>QKAI01000052.1 GCA_003246505.1 Spirochaetaceae bacterium
CGGAGCAGACCCTGGAAGCGGAGAATCTGGATCTGCCGATCCTCTACGAGGACGATCATGTGGTGGTCATCAACAAGCCCGCGGGCATGGTGGTCCATCCGGCGGCGGGCAATGGGACCGGAACGGTGGTGCAGGGCCTTCTCTACCATAACAGGGAGCTGGCCGAGGAGTTCGACGGGGAGGAGGGCCGGCCGGGCATCGTGCACCGCCTGGACAAGGATACCACGGGTGTGCTCATCACCGCCAAGGACCGGGACAGTCTTGAGGAGCTCTCCGCCCAGTTCCGGGAGAGGGAGACGGTGAAGCTGTACCTGGCGGTCATCAAGGGCATTCCCCCCCGGACACGGGGGACCATAGAAGGGTATATGGTCCGGGATAAGAAGGACCGGAAGAAATTCAATCTCACCGACGAGGACCGGGGGAAGTGGTCCTGCACCGATTACGTGGTGAGGGAGCACCTGGGGAATTACTCCCTCCTGGAACTTCAGATCCATACGGGGCGGACCCATCAGATACGGGTGCATCTCAAATCCCTGAACAAACCGGTGCTGGGAGACCCCATTTACGGGCGCAAGGACAATCATATCCCCGAGGCACCCCTCATGCTCCACAGCTGGAAGCTCACCCTGACCCTGCCCGGGGAGGGGGAGCCCCGCACCTTTGAAGCGCCCCTTCCCCGGGAATTCGAAGATATTCTCAAAAAACTGCGGGAAGAGCGGGACAGGGGATAAATCGGGGCCTCCCCTGATAAAAGGAGGCTCCCCCTGTCCGGTCAAAACAATTTCCCCCCCCTTAATGCCATGGCCCTGCTCTGCCGTTCCGCCCTGAACCTGAAGGATCTTTTCGAGAAGGCTCTGATGCAGCCGGCCCTCCTGGCCAGGGAGGATGGGCTCCCCCTCTGCCGGGGGGAGTATATTCCGGCGGAACAGCCCGACCTGGTCCATCCCCTGGATTTCAACACCCTCTTCCTGGCGGAACTGATTCTGGGGGAGGACTTCCGCAACGTTCAGATCCATCGGGGGCCCGGGGCGGACCGTCTGACCGGGGAGGCGGGGGCGCAGGCGCTGACCGGTCAGAACCACATCTATTTCCGGGAAGGGGCTTACCGGCCCGATACGCCGGAGGGGCAGGAACTCCTGGTCCATGAGCTGACCCACGCGGCCCAGTTCGCCCGGGAGGAGCCGATCCGCTTCCGGGAGGATCTTCTGGAGAGGGAAGGGGAGGCGGAGGGGAAGGAATTCCTGCTGGGGGGAAGGGATTGGGGCGCCCTGGAAAGGAACGGCCTCGCCGAAGAGTCCCGGGAGGAACCGGTGATCCGGGTCATCGGCCGGGCGGGGGAGGAGTATTTCCTGACAGAATCGGAGCTGGAGGAGGTCAAGGAGGAGGTGAAGCACTCCCTGGCGGACTGGCTGGATCGGGAAGTCCGTTACTATGACGAGGAGAGCCGGTGCCGGATCATGGACCGTCTGTTCGGGAATGAACCCTGGTGAATTGACTTCTCAACTGTAATTATTCTATAATTACTGGAGGAGACCTGCCATGAATATTGCCGTGATCAAGATTGGTAATTCCCGGGGTATCAGGATACCTAAAACGGTGATTGAAAAACTGTCCATAGAGGATCAGGTAGAGATGGATGTCAAGGATAATGAAATAGTTATAAAACCAATCCGAAGAACTCCCAGGGAGGGATGGCAGGATGCCTTTGAGGCTATTCATCATCGGGGTGAGGATGATTTATTGATTGACGAAGCCCTGGAAACGGATGATTTTGAATGGGACTGGTAAATCAGTATGAGATTTATCTCATCGATCTGGACCCGACGATCGGCCATGAAATAAGGAAGACCCGCCCCTGTCTGATCATTTCACCGGATGAACAGAATCATTCTCCCATGAAAACCGTTCTTATCGCCCCCATGACAACCAAAGGACACCCCTTTCCCACAAGAATACCCCTCTCCTTCCAGGGAAAAGAGGGCTGGATCGTTCTTGATCAGATACGGGCTGTGGATAAAATCCGATTAATCAGAAAACTGGGAAGGATACACTATCGGACCGTCGATCTGGTAAAAAGCAGAATCCGGGAATACCTGGTAGATTAAATCTCCCAATCCTCCACTTCCACGCCCAGCATATCCTCATCGGCCTCCTCCGAATCGAGGGTGTATTCGTCCAGGTTCCGGAAGGCCGGGTTGGTTTCCCTCTCTATGGCCAGGGTGCTGGGCGGGCCGTGGCCGGGGAAGATGATCGTCTCCCCGTCCAGGGTGTCGACCTTGTCCGCCAGATCCCGCATCAGGGTGGCCTGGGTCCAGCTGCTGGAGGAGGTGCCCACCCGTCCGGCGGAAAGGATGTCCCCGGTGAACAGGGTGTTCCTTACTTTGTACAGGATTGAGTCCGACGTATGGCCCCTGACATAGAGGGGCTCCACGAGAAAGCCGCAGCATTCGAAGGGATTCCCCTCGGAGACGACCCTGGTTTTGAAACCCATCACCTCCGGCTCGGAGGCGTAGATGTCGAAATCGTAGATTTTCCGCATGGTCTGGAGGCCGTAGACGTGGTTCTCGTGGTTGTGGGTGATCAGGACAGCCTTCACGTAGTAGTGGTTGTCCTCGATCATCCGCAGGAGGGGCTCGTCGAAGCGGCTCGGGTCCACCATGATCGCCTCCCCCCCGCAGGACTCCCCGATCAGGTAGGTGTTGCTCAGGCCCACCACGGCGAAATGGCATTTCACCTTCATTCCCGTTCCTCCCGGGTGTCCAGATAGGCGTCCTGCACGTTGGAGCCCTTGAAGTTCAGATTGATCCGTTCGGAATGGGAAAAATCCACCCGCTTCAGGTTGCAGTCGTCCATGAGCACGTTCCTGAGCCGGGAGGAGATGAACCGGGAGTAGTAGAGATCGCAGGATATCCAGCGGGTGTTCTCCCCGTCGATCCCGTTGAAATTCACGCTGATCAGGTCGCAGTCCTCGAAAAGGCAGTCCTTGAAGAGGGAGCCCGCCACCAGGGAGTGGGTCATGCGCACCTCGATGAACCGGCAGTTCACGAAGCGGGCCTTCTCCATGAAGCAGATATCGAAGACGCACTTTCTGAAGGTCACGTCCTCGAAGACGGCGTAGTTGATCACCGTGCTGTCTATGAGCTTGTCCTCCACCAGGCCGCCGGAGAAGTGGATGTGGCTGAAGTTCCGGTCGATCAGTTCCCTTTCGTTGAGGAAATGGTCCATCCCCTGTATCTCTTCCATAGGACCATGATAATCCTGAAACGGGTAAAATGCAAGATTACCCTTTTTTCCGGACCGGGAAGATCAGGCGCATCAGATAAATCCCCGCCGCTCCCCCCGCCGTATTCAGCATCAGGTCCAGAAGGGAGGAGTCCCGGGAGGGGATCCAGACCTGGACCGTTTCCAGAAAGAGGCTGAAGAGGAAGACCAGGGCCAGGGAGAGAAGGCAGCGGCAGCGCTTCCGCCCTCTCAGGAGCCGGTAGAGGAGGACCCCCAGGGGCAGAAAGCCGAAGAAATTCACGAACATGTCCCACTGATAGACCCCGCGACGGAGCTCCCAGAGGCGTGGCCTCTGGAGAAAGCTCTTGATAAGCACGGGACGGCGGGGGGAAAGTCGCAGGGGCAGGCTCCGGCCGGCCGATTCTGCCAGGATCTCTCCGCCGGGACGGGAAAAATCATACTCCCAGGCCAGGCTTCCCGCGGTCAGCCTCACATCGTAGCAGGTGCCCGACCAGGGATTGCTGTCCCATATGCTGTTTCCCAGCAACAGGCGGGCGGATTTCCGGTTCGGGGGGAAACGGAGGATCAGGTCCCTGTCGCTTTCCGCCCATGCCCCGTCCAGATAAACCCGGGTCCCCTCCGTTCCCGATTCGATGCGGATCTCCCGGATTCCCTCCCCCTCTCCCAGGGGAACGTAGAGCTTGGGGGTCCGGCGGCGGTTGTTGAAATCGACCCCGTTCATGATGACCAGGGATTTGTCCCACTGGCCGACGACCAGCTGGTTCCAGCTGTTCCCGTCGTGGATCAGGAACAGAACCTGAAAGACGGGGCGCCGGGGATAGTCCGGGCGGACCCGCATCTCCAGGGCAAAATCGACATCCCCGTCGGGAAGGGTTATCCCCCGGTCCGTATAGGCCACGGAGCGGGTTCTGAAGGTCAGTCCCCCCTCCGGTTCCCAGGAGAGGTTGTTCGCCGGGTCGTAGCCCTTCCGGGTCAGGCCGGCGTAGAGCATGAGGGGGAGGATGATCAGGATCAGGAGGAGGAAGGTCCGGGAGATTCTCATGGGGCTCTCCAGGGGCAGAACCGCCTCTCCGAAAGGTTCACCAGCTCCATGAGGAGGTAACCCGCCGCTCCCAGGAGGGCGATGCCCCCGTACATCTCGGCGTAGGCCAGCCGGGACCAGGCGTCCATGATGTACCAGCCGATACCGGAGCGGGAGGCGTAGGTTTCGGTCAGGAAGAGCACGGCGATGCCCGTGCCCAGGGTCAGGCGGACCGAAGAGAAGATCCGGGGCAGGAGGGCGGGCAGGATCAGATGGCCCAGGCTGCTTAAAAAGCCACCGCCCAGGCTGCGGAAGGAGTCGAAGTAGTGGGAGTCTATCTCCTTCACCCCGTCCAGGATGTTCAGGTAGTACTGGAAGAAGACGATCAGGGAGACCATGAAGATCTTCGAACCGTTCCCCAGGCCCAGGAAGAGAATGACCAGGGGCAGAAGGGCGATTTTGGGGATGGGGAAGAGGACGTACATCATGGGGCTGACAAGGCGGTCGAAACTGCGGCTCCGCCCGGAGGCGATGCCCAGAACCAGGGCGGGGACGAAGGCCAGGATCAGGGCGCAGATAACCCGGAGGAGGGAGATGGCGATGTGACCCGACAGGGCCCGGAAGGCGGAACCCTTCAGGAGCAGCCGGGCCACCTCCGGCGGGGAGGGGAGGAAGGGCTGGCGCACCAGGGAACTCAGGGCCTGCCAGAGGAGAATCAGGATAAGCAGGGAGATGAGACGCTTTCCCCTCATCGGCTCAGCCTCTCCAGCTCCCGGCGGACCGCCACCGTATGGTCGAAGAACTCCCGGCTCTTCCGGTAGCCCATGCCCTGGGGGGCGTTCTCCAGGGGATGGGCCCCCCCCCGGCCGTCCAGGATGTGGACCCGGTCGGAGAGGAAGACCGCCTCTTCGATGCTGTGGGTCACGAGGATGACCGTCAGGGGGCGGGGACTCTCCCTCTTGAGGGTGAGCAGCCGGTCCTGCAGGGTCTCCCGGGTCATGGCGTCCAGGGAGGAGAAGGGCTCGTCCAGCAGCAGCAGGGCCGGTTCCAGGATCAGGGCCCGCCCGATGGCCAGGCGCTGCCGCTCCCCCCCGGAAAGCTGGTCCGGGTAGCGGTCCTCCTTGCCGGTCAGATCCAGATCGGCCAGAATCCGGTCAACCCGCCGGTCAATCTCGCGTTTTGCCGTTTTGCGAAGC
>QKAI01000318.1 GCA_003246505.1 Spirochaetaceae bacterium
ATGTCGTCGGTAAAGCTCTTCAGGGCATAGCGGAAGATATCGTCCTTGTCCTTGAAATAAAGATAGAGGGTGGGGCGGGAGATGCGGCATTTCTCCGCCAGAAGGGAGAGGCTGCTCTGGGCGTAGCCCTCCCGGGCGAAAAGGGCCAGGGCCTGCTTGAGTATCTCCTGCTTGCGCTTCTCATGGTCGATGATCTTCGGCATAACATTGACATTATACTGCAATTTGTCATTTAAATAAAGCGGTACCGAGGGCTTATTGACAAAAAGTGAGCTTTCCATTAAAATCCCCAACGTCGCGCCGCTGTAGCTCAGTCGGTAGAGCAGGGGACTGAAAATCCCTGTGTCATGAGTTCAAATCTCATCGGTGGCACCTAGAGGATCCTTCGGGATCCTTTTTTTATGTCCCCCCTTGAATTCGTTCGGCCTTTCGGATAAAGATATACCATGTTTACCCTGGTTCAGATCATCTATTCGGCGAACCTCCTTATCACGGTCATCACCACCTTCGCCATCATTCTGTCCAACCGGGATTCCACCGCCTCCATCCTCTGGATCATCCTGATTTTCGCTTTCCCCGTGGTGGGCCTTCTCATCTTCATCCTCCTGGGGGTGGACTGGCAGAAGCACAAGCTGCTCCGCTACAGCCCGGAGGAGGCCCTGAACCGGTATCGGAACGCCTACGAGGACATCAACTCCCGGTTTATCCGGTCCATGAGAGAGAAGGATCCCGACGAGGCGAACGATATGGAAAAACTGATCCGCCTCATAGAAAGGGGGTGCCACTCCTCCCTCACCTACGCCGACTCCTACCGCCTCTTCTACCGGGGCCGGGATTTCTTCGAAACCCTCCTGGAGGACATCGGCTCGGCGAAGAAGCAGATACATATGGATTTCTTCATCTGGAAATCGGACACCCTGGGGGAGAAGATCAAGGACATTCTCATTGAGAAGGCGGCACAGGGGGTGGAGATAAGGCTGATTTTCGACGGATTCGGCTCCCTCAAGCGCATCTCCCGCAAATACCGGCGGGAGCTCCGGAGGGCGGGAATCGACTATCGCTACTTCCTGGACCTGCGCGATCCCGGCTCCCGGCACAAAATCAATTACAACAACCATAAGAAGATCGTGACCATTGACGGGCGCATCGGATACCTGGGGGGAATGAACATCGGCCAGGAGTACATAGACGGGGGAAGGCGCTTCGACAGCTGGCGGGATACGCAGATGCGCCTGACCGGCAGCTGCATCACCCTCCTGGACAGCGTGTTCCTGGCGGACTGGTCCAACTGCACCAAGAGGGAGGCTTCCTTTCCCGATCCCCCGGAATACCGGGAGGAGGAGGACGTCTACCCCCTGCAGATCGCCGTGAGCGGTCCCGATTCGGAGTGGTTCAGCCTCAAGCTGGCCTATCTCTCCCTCATCGCCAATGCGAACAGGGAAGTCCTGATCCAGAGTCCCTATTTCGTGCCGGACAACTCCATGCTGGACGCCCTGGAAACGGCGGCCCTGAGCGGGACGGAGATATGCTTCATGATAACGGGGAAACCGGACAAGAGAATTGCCTGGTGGGCGGCCCATACCTACCTGGAGAAGATTCTCAAGGCGGGGGTGCGGGTCTTTTTCTATGAAAAGGGATTTCTCCACAGCAAGGTGTTCATCGTGGACGAAACCCTGGCCTCGGTGGGGACCTGCAACATGGACATCCGCAGCTTCCACCTGCACTACGAAATTAACGCCATGCTCTATTCGAAGCCCATCGCCCGGGATCTGAAGGATCAGTTTTTCCGGGACCGGGAACACTGCCGGGAGGTGACCCTGGAGGATTTGCAGAATCTGGGTCTCCTGCGCCGGTTCCGGAACTCCCTCTGCCGGCTCGCCTCCCCCTTTATGTAGCGGTCAGGGTCTCCACGGCGGCCAGAATGATGTCGCAGATCTGGAAGGGGTTCATCCGGTCCGTATTGATGATAAGATCGGCGAAGTCGTATTCATTATTATCTATATTGTAAAGATTAAGATAGCGTTCATGATCCCTGCGGTCCCGGTGGGCGGTCTTTTCCATCTGCACCGCGAGATCCCCCCCCTCCCGGTTGAGGATCCGTCCCGTCCGCACCTCCGGGGAGGCGGTCAGGAAGACCTTCAGGTCCGCCTCTTCGAGCATCCAGATGGCCAGGCGCGATCCCAGGACGGAACTGGTCTCCATGGCCAGCTCCACCTGACGCTTGTCCACGTGCAGGTCGTACTTGGTATCCTCCTGGGCCATGCGGAAGAATTCGTCAAAATCGATTCCCATCTCATCGGCCATGGTGTGGAAGGTGTAGTTCACCATGCGGTATCCCAGGGTATCGGCCAGCATTTTCGTCACCGTCGTATTGCCGCAACCGCTCTTACCCGAGATGGCTATTCTGATTTTCTTCTCTTCCCTATTCGACATTCCTGAGCTGCTCCCTGATTTTTTCCATGCCGTCCTTCATCTCCACCACCAGGCGGCTCACCTCCACCTGGGGGGTTTTGGAACCGATCGTATTGATCTCCCGGTTCATCTCCTGGCAGAGGAAATCCAGTTTCTTGCCCACCCCTTCCTCCTCCGAGGCGATGGCCCGGAAGGCGGAGATATGGGAGTCCAGGCGGCTGATCTCCTCGTTGATATCGTAACGGACCAGATAGGAGGCGATCTCCTGCAGGATGCGGCTTTCCTCCGCCCCGTCGCCCACCACCTCCCGGAACTTCTCCGACAGGGTCTGGCGGACCTTCTCCTCCACCCCGGGAGCGTACCCCCTGATGCTGTCCAGGGAGCGTTCCACCAGATCCAGCTGGGCGAAAATATCCCTCCCGGTGCTCTCCCCTTCCCTCTCCCGGCTCGCGGTCAGTTCGTCCAGGGCCCTGTCGAGGATGAGGCCCACCTTCTCCCCCAGAAGGTCCAGATCCCGCTTTTTATCGGTGCGAACGACCCCTTCCAGATTCAGGATGTGGGAGTATCCCAGTTCATCCTTGAGGGCCAGATCCTTCCCCAGGGCCCGGAGCTTCTCCGCGTAACCCCGGGCGGCTTCCCCGTCTATGAGGATGGTCAGGTCCTCCTCCAGCTCCCTCATCCTCAGGTAGAGCTCGACCCGTCCCCTTTTGAGGCGGCCCTGGATTTTCTCCCGGATGGCCGGTTCCAGGGGATTCAGGGGCGGGGGAATGTTGACGATCAGATCCAGATAGCGGTTATTGTAGGATTTCAGGTCCGCGGTCAGATGGACTTTGCCGTCCTGAATCTCCGCGTAGCCGAAACCGGTCATGCTTTTCATAAATTATTTCCTGCTGTTTTCTAGGAATTGGCGGCCCAGGAGCCAGTTATCCCCTGCCCCCATTGTAACAAAAAGATCGCCCGGTTGCAAATACTCCTCCAAAAAGGGAAGGGCTTCGCCGGTCTTCTCAAAATAATAGACCTCCCGGTGATGCTTCTTCGTCTCCTCGAAGAGGGTCTCCCCGGTGCAGCTGCCGTCGTATTTCTCCCGGGCGGACCCGTAGATCTCGTGGAGGATCACCGCATCGGCCGCTCCGAAACTGGCGGCGAATTTATCCAGCAGGGCGGCGGTGCGGGTGTAGGTGTGGGACATGAAATCCACCACGAGCCGCCGGCTCGGGTAGAACTCCTTCAAGCCCCTGAGGGTCATGTCCACCGCCGTGGGGTGGTGGCCGTAGTCGTCCATGACGAGGATGCCGTCCCTCTCCCCCACCAGTTCGCTCCGCCTTTTGCTGCCCCGGAATTCCGTGAGCCCCTTCGCCAGGAGATCCAGGCAGGGGCTGTCCACGGGCCGGCCCTCCTCTCCCAGGAGTGAGTTGACCACCGCCAGTGCCGCGGAGGCGTTCAGCTGCAGGTGCTTTCCCGGAAGGGGCAGGACGAAATCCCGGTCCCAGGCGGCCAGACGGAAGATGTTCCGTCCCTCCTCCAGGCGGGATTCCACTATGCGGAAGGGACCCTCTGCCGCCTCCCCATAGGGGATGAGCTTCAGATCGGGCCTGTCCAGGGAACTCCGCCAGGCCGCTTCCACCGCCCCCGGATCGTCGGCGCAGTAGATGAGCTCCCCCCCCTCGGGGAGGAGGTCGATGTACTCCATGAAGGCGGAAAGGATGTCCATATAGCCGGTGAAATAGTCCTGATGGTCCGGCTCTATGCTGGTCAGGACGATGCGCCGGGGATGGAAATCGAGAAAGTGGCGGCGGTATTCGCAGGTTTCCGCCACAAAATACCTATCCCCCCCCAGCCAGGTGGAGCGGCCGTCGAAGGAGGAGACCCCGCTCCCCACGAGGACCGACGCGGGCATCCCCAGGGCTTTGAGAAGGGTGCCGGTCAGGCCTGTGGTAGTGGTTTTCCCGTGGACCCCGGCGATGCCCGTGGAGGAGTAGAACCGGGAGAGCTCCCCCAGGGCCTGGGTGTAGTCGAAAAGGGGGATGCCCCTCTCCCTCACCGCCCGGACCTCCGGATGGTCGTCCCCGTAGGCGGAGGAGCGCACCGCGAAGTCGATGGAGCCCGCCCTGTCCAGATTCTCCGGACCGAACCCCTGGAAAACCGTCACGGGAATCCGGGCCAGGATCTGGTCGGTATAGAAGACATCCTTCACGTCGGACCCGCAGACAAGGGCTCCCCGGTCCGAATAGAGCTCGGCCAGGGCGGCCATGCCCGTGCCCTTAATGCCTATGAAATAAAAGCGGATACCCCCGATATCCTCGGGTATCTCATCCATGGGTCTCTCTCCTTCTCCGTTCCAGCCAGGTGGCGATCTTGACCATGAGCTGCTCCTCATCCACCGGCTTCAGGACGATATCATCCAGCCCCGATTCGAGGATGCGCTTGAAATCCTCCTCAAAGGCGTTCGCCGTTACGGCCAGCACGGGCAGGTTCTTCTTCAGTTTCCTGATCTCCCTGGTGGCGTCCAGACCGTTCATGACGGGCATGCTGATATCCATAAGAATCAGATCGTACTTTTTCCCCGCCACTTTTTCAATGGCGATCTGACCGTTTTCCGCCTCATCGATACGGGCGCCCCGCCCTTCCAGGGTCGTTCTGAGATAGAGCCGGTTTATCTCGTCGTCGTCCACAACCAGAATGCAGGAATCCTCCATGGGCGTGAGGGGGCTCTCCTCCTCGGGATAATCGGGGGAGCTCTCCTCCTCGACCAGATTGGGCAGGTTGACGATGAAACTGGACCCCTTCCCTTCCCGGCTCCTGACGGCGATGTCCCCCCCCATGATCTCCACCAGGTCCTTGACAATGGCCAGTCCCAGGCCGATCCCCCGGCTCTGCCCCTTCTGGACAGGGCTCCCCAGCTAGGTGAACTCCTCGAAGATGAATTCCTGCTTCTCCTGGGGAATCCCCACCCCCGTGTCGCTCACCACGAACTCCACCGATTCCTCTCTCCGGCGGATGTCCAGGAAGACCTCCCCCTCCTTGGTGTATTTCACCCCGTTCTGG
>QKAI01000542.1 GCA_003246505.1 Spirochaetaceae bacterium
GGTTAACGGCACGGGGCATATACTCATAGTGGACGATGATCCGGTCATGCGGGTCACCGGGGAGGAGATTCTCAAGCATCTGGGCTACCGGGTCTCCCTGGCGGAGAACGGGGAGGAGGGACTGGAATTCTACCGGGACCATGGGAAAGAGATCGATCTGGTGCTCCTGGATATGATCATGCCCCGGATGAACGGGCTGGACTGCTACGTGGCCATGAAAAGGATCAACCCCCGGCTCCGGGCGGTCCTCTCCTCGGGATTCACCACGGAAGTCGACATCGCCCGGCTCAGGGAAGAGGGGCTGGTTCATTTTTGCCGGAAGCCCTATACTATCGCCCAGTTACACTCCATTATCGAAGAGGCGATGAAATCCCCATGAAACTGACAAAGGAAGAGGCCCGGTCCTATCTCACGGATTATCAGGGCCTGGGGGGGGAGAAGCCCCTCTCCACAGGAAAGGCGATCCTGGCCCATATCCGCCGGGCGGGATGCATCCAGTACGATCCCCTGAATCGGGCGGGACGGAATGCGGATCTTGTGCTACAGAGCCGTTTTTCCGGATACCGGACATCCCACCTGGAGGAGCTGCTCTACGGGGAACGGAGCCTGGTGGACGGTTGGGACAAGATGATGGCCCTCTGGCCCGTGGAGGACTGGCCCTGCTTCAGCCGGACCCGGGAGCACTTCAAGGCCCGCTACCGGGAGAGGGCCGGCGACTTCGCCGGGGTGGAGGAGAGCATCCTCGCCCACCTTCGGGAGAAGGGCCCCCTCTCCTCCCGGGATATCCCCTCCGAAACCCAAGTGGGCTGGTACTGGGGCCCGACCACGGTGGTCCGGGCCGTCCTGGAGAGCATGTACCACCGGGGGGAACTGGTGGTTCACCACCGGGAGGGCACCCGGAAAACCTACGCCCTGGCCTCTGACACCCTCCCCCCGGAAATCCTTAACGCCCCCGATCCCTACCCGGAGGACCGGGATCACTGGCGCTGGTTCGTCCGCCGCCGGGTGGCCTCCCTGGGCCTGCTCTGGAACCGTTCCGGGGACGGGGCCTGGCTGGGAACCCCCATGAAGAAGGGGGAGCGGACCGAAGCGCTGGCACAGGCCCAGAACCGGGGGGAGATAGAAGAGGTGACCGTGGAGGGGATCCCCTACCCCTTCTACATCCCCGCGGGGGCGAATCCCCTCTCCCCGGCCGGGGAAAGGCGGGGCATCTCCTTCATCGCCCCCCTGGACAATCTCATGTGGGACAGAAACCTGATCAAAGCCCTCTTCGGATTTGACTACAAGTGGGAAGTCTACACCCCGGAGAAGGAGAGGAAGTACGGCTACTACGTCCTCCCCGTCCTGAGAGACAGCCGCTTCGTAGCCCGGTTCGAACCGGTTTTCGATAAAAAGAAGGGGATACTGAGGCTGGAAAACTGGTGGTGGGAACCGGGGGAAGGACAGTCGGGCCGCTTCCGGGACGACCTGGAAAGGGCATTGAGGGAGTTCGCCGCCTTCCTGGGAGCGGAAAGGCTGCTTCTCTCACGGCGGCAGGGGATGAAGGAATTCGCCTGGATCCGGGACCTTACCCTCTAGACCGGTCCGCCAGAGCCTCTTCGGCCAGATAGGAGGACCGGACCAGGGGAGCCGAAGCCACGTAGGAGAAACCCAATTCCCGGGCCAGGGCCCCGTACTCCCCGAAGGCTTCCGGGGTCACGTACTCCTGAAGGGGATAATGATCCGCCGAGGGGGCCAGGTACTGCCCCAGGGTGAGCATGTCGCACCGGTTATCCCTCAGATCCCCTAGTGCCCGGATCACCTCCTCCCGCTCCTCGCCCAGGCCCAGCATCATCCCCGATTTGGTCAGGATTCCCGGCGCCCTCTCCTTAACCCGCCGGATCAGTTCCAGGGAGCGCTCGTAAACCGCCTGGGGGCGCACCAGGGGATAGAGCCGGGGCACCGTCTCAATATTGTGGTTGATGATATCCGGCCCCGAGGCTATGACCCGGTCCAGATCCTCCGGATTACCCAGAAAGTCGGGGATGAGCACCTCCACCGTGGCCCGGGGGAGATGGGCGTGAATCGCCCGGACCGTCAGGGCGAAATGCTCCGAACCCCCGTCGGGGAGGTCGTCCCTGGTGACCGAGGTAACCACCACGTGGCGCAGATTCAGTTCCGCCGCCGCCCGGGCCACCCGCTCCGGCTCCCCGCAGTCAAGGGGTCCCGGGCGGCCGGGATTCACATTGCAGAAACGGCAGTTGCGGGAACAGACCGCTCCCAGGATCATAAAGGTGGCCGTCTGCCTCTGGAAGCACTCCCCCCGGTTGGGGCAGAGGGCTTCGTGGCAGACCGTATTCAGGTGGTACCGGGACAGAATCCCCGCCACCCGGTCCTCCTCGCCGCGGATCTCCGCGGGAATCCTCACCCGCAGCCAGTCGGGCTTCCTCTTTTTCTCAACCTTCCCGCTCATAGGTCCCCTCCCATTGGATCCGGTCATGAAAGACCTCGCCGAACAGGCGGGCCACATCCCTCTTTATTGCATCCATGTCCTGTTTCTCCCCGGTAAGCTTTTCCAGGGAAGTCACCCCCCGGTCCGCCAGGCCGCAGGGAACCATCCAGGAGAAGGGGGTCAGGTCCGTGTTCACGTTGCAGGCGAAGCCGTGGTAGGTCACCCAGCTTTTCACGGCGATTCCTATGGCTGTCAGCTTGTCTGACCCCACGTAGACCCCGGTATATTTACCCTTGTCCCTGTTCGCCCTGATGCGGAATCTCTCCTCCAGGAGGCGGACGAAAACCTCCTCCAGGCAGTCCACGTATAGGTGGAGATCCGGTTCCCGGGAGGCCAGGTTCAGAAGAGGGTAGCCCACCAGCTGCCCCGGGCCGTGGTAGGTCACGTCCCCTCCCCTCTCCACGTCGATAACGGAAATGCCCCGGGCTTCCAGGAACTCCCGGGGGATGCGGATATTGCCGTCGGCCCCCCGCTTGCCCATGGTGATGACCGGGGGATGCTCCAGAAGGAGCAGGGTTTCCGGTCCCCTCCCCCCTATGAGGGCATCCCGGATCTCCCACTGGATTTTCCAGGCCTCCCCGTATTCCACTGTACCCAGATCGATGACGCGGATCATAGGGGAATAATAAAAGAATCCGCCGTCCTTGTACAGGGAAGGAATTTCACGGGAAAGAAACATTTTCGACATTTATACATGAAGGTAAGAAAAAGAATCAAAAAAGTCTCCCTAATCCCGTCGGAGAGACTTTATTCTTGGCACAGCGATTGCATTAACATTGATACAAAATGGACGAAAGGAGTCTTAACATGACAAAACGTAACAGAAAATATCTGCTTCCTCTGTTTTTCATCACGTTTTTTCCCGTCTTCGGAGAGGGAAGCCAGGAGAGCGGGGAGATTCTCATCGCCTCGGGGGCGGGATACAAAAAACCGGTTCTTCAGATCTGCGAGACCTTCATGAAGGAGTCCCCGGTCCGTGTGGATTCTCTCTTCGGAAACATGCAGACCGTCTCCCTCCAGGTGAAGGAGAGCGGAAAAGTGGGCCTTCTCATCGGGGACAGGAAATTTCTGGAGAATCCCCAAATGGGGGTCAGATACTCCGACTATCTTTCCCTGGGAAAGGGCCGGCTGGTACTTGCCTGGCGGAAGGGGATATCCCTTTCTTCGGCGGAGGAACTGACCGGTGATAAAATCGAAAGGATCTCACTCCCGGACACGCAGAAGGCCATTTACGGCACGGCGGCCTGTGAATATCTGACCGGCCTGGATCTGTGGGATCCGCTGCAGGATAAAATCCTCATAGCCTCCACCGTGCCCCAGGTCTCCTCCTACCTGATTTCCGGAGAGGTGGACGGGGGATTCATAAATCTCACCGACGCCATAGCCATCGCCGATCAGATAGGGGGATACCTAATCCTGGATAGGGGCTACTCGGAAATCACCATAGTGGCGGGCGTGGTGGAAGGATTCGGGGATGACGGGAATCTTAAGGAATTCCTGAATTATCTGGCATCCCCGGAGGCGTCCTCTGTCTTCGAAAGTTATGGCCTTTAATCCCGATCCAGCCCTGGCGGGGGTCCTGCTCTTCTCGGGACGGATTCTTGGTCTTTCCTGCCTGGCGAACCTGATTCTGGGTACGGTCACGGGGGTCCACCTGGCCTTGAATCGGCAGAGGAGATCCACCCGGATCGTGGAAGTCCTGTCGACCCTGCCCCTTGTCTTCCCCCCGGTGGGGACGGGATTCTTCCTGGTCCTCCTCTTCGGCAGGAACGGCCCTCTGGGAAAGGGGCTCTCGGGGTTATTCCATGTCAGCCTGGTATTCAGCGCGGGAGGCGTCTTCCTGGCCGCCTTCATAGCCAGCTTCCCCCTCATGCTCAAATCTGTCCAGACCGCTGCGGCGGGGCTGAACCGTTCTCTCCTGGAGGCGGCGGCCCTGCAGGGGGCAGACAGGGGGCAGATCCTGCGCCACATCGTCCTCCCCCAGATAAGGACGGGTATACTCTCGGGACTTACCCTGACTGCGGGGCGCTCCCTGGGGGAAGTGGGCATCACCCTAATGGTGGGTGGGAATATCGCCGGGAGAACGGAAACTATCTCCCTGGCTATCTACAACGCTTTCTTCGAGGGGGATTACCGGAAGGCTGCCCTCCTCTCCCTGCTGCTGGCGAGCATAGCCCTCGTATTATTTTCCATCATGCAAAGGAGTGACAGTTATGAAAAGGAGTGATTTTTACGGAGAACTGACGAACCGGTTCAGAATGCTTGTCCGGGAAAACGGCCTCTGGGAGGAGGAAGTCACCGTCACGGGAAAGATCCTGAACGATGAAGAGGCTATCGGAACTCCGGACAGGAGGGATTTCCCCCTTCTCACGGGTAAGGAATCCCTCATGGAAGCCCGTTTCCGGGACTCCCTGGGGCAGGCTTTCACCGATCAGCCCGGCCCCTTTACGGGCAGCCTGGGAACCATCATAGAAGAGGCAGGCCTGTCCAACCACCACCGGGCGGTCTTCATCAGCGCCCTGAACGCGGTGACCGCCCATCTGAAGGGAACGGCGGGCACCGTCCACTGCCGGGACAATCAGATGGAATCCTGCGCCTGCGATCTGGCCATCCACTTGAAAGGAAAGAAAATCAGACCCCGGGTCGCCCTCGTAGGCTACCAGCCGAGTATGCTCCAGAAGCTGAGCTCCCTCTACCCGGTGCGTGTGCTTGATCTGGACGGGGATAAAATCGGCACCTCCCGGTACGGCATCACCGTGGAATCGGGCCGGGAGAAGAGGGATGAGGCCCTGGACTGGTGCGATATCATCCTCTGCACGGGGAGCACCGTCACCAACGGCACCCTGCCCGATTATCTGGGAGACAAACCGATCCTCTTCTATGGAACCACCCTATCGGGCACGGCGGAACTCATGGGGCTGCCCCGA
>QKAI01000216.1 GCA_003246505.1 Spirochaetaceae bacterium
CACCGCCGAGAGAATAAGGAGAATGATCACGAAGAAAAGACCGGTGAACGTGAAGAGCATTTTTTTGTGAATTGACAAGTTACGATACAATTTCCTAATCCTTCCCCTGTGATTATAGTGAAGGGGGAGGGGAATTTCAATGATAATAAGGATTTCCTTCTCCTACCCCTATGAACCAAAGCCCGTCTTGCCCCGGGAGGGGAGAAAGGATTAGAATGGGAGCATGAAAGTTCTGTGTTTCGGAGAGGTCCTCTGGGACCATATTGAGAAGGAATACCACCTTGGGGGAGCTCCCCTGAACTTTGCGGCCCATTCGGCCCAGTTCGGTTCGGAGAGCCATATCATCAGCGCCGTGGGTAAGGACGAACTGGGGAAGAAGACCCTGGAGGAAGTGGGGAAAGTCCGCGTCAGGACAGACCTTATCTCCGGGGTGGACCGGCCGACCGGCGTGGTGGAGGTCACCATGAACCGGGGCATTCCCTCCTACGAGATCGTGGAGGGGACCGCCTGGGACAACATTGCCCTGACCGCAGAAGGCCGCCGGATCATCGCCGATACGGAGTGGGACCTGTTTTATATGGGGTCTCTGGCCCAGCGGAGCGAAGCCAACGCCGCCCTGCTCCATGATGGGATTCTCCCGCTTATCAGGGCCCGAATCGTCTTTTTTGATGTGAACCTGCGCCAGCACTACTACTCCCGGGAGGTACTGGAGAGATCCCTGGCCCGGACCACCGTCCTCAAGCTGAACGACGAGGAGCTGCCCGTGGTATCGGAGCTTCTCTACGGGGAGGCCCTGGATCCGGAAGCCCTGTTCCAAAGGATGAAAACCCTCTACCGGGGGCTGGAGCTTCTGATTCTGACCAAGGGGCCGGATGGGGCGGACATCGTCACCGGGGAGGGGCTTAGCTCCTTTCCCATCGAGAGCGACGTCACCGTGGTGGATACGGTGGGGGCGGGGGATTCCTATTCGGGCTCCTTCTGCTACGCCTATTTCCATACGGGGAACATCCCCCGTTCCGCCCGCTTTGCCCAGGATGTGGCCGACCGTGTCGTCTCCCAGCCCGGGGCCCTGCCCGATTACGGGGAAGCCATCCTGGCCGAAAGCCGGCGGATCGCCGAAGGCCGTTAGCCCCTCAGAGACAGACCGTTCTGTCCCGCCCCGTGTTTTTCGCTTCGTAGAGAGCCCGGTCAGCCCGGGCCATGAAGGAGATGATGTCGTCCCCTTCCCGGAAGGAGGTCACCCCCAGGCTCATGGAGACGCGGTGGTCCTTCCTGACCGGGACCGTTTTGATAAGGGGGCGGATTTTTTCGGCCAGGGTACAGGCGTCCTCCGCCCCCGTGATGGGGCAGATGATGAGGAACTCCTCCCCCCCCCAGCGGCCGACGATGTCGGTGATGCGGATGTTCCGGCGCAGCACGTCCGCCACTCCGGTGAGCACCACGTCCCCGATGCCGTGGCCGAAGGTATCGTTCACATTTTTGAAGTGGTCGATATCGGCCAGGATGAGGGAGACCTCCGTATGGTAGCGCATGGCCCGGTTGATCTCCGAGGAGAGGGCGTCGTCCAGCTTCTTCCTGTTGTTCAGGCCCGTCAGGGGATCTGTCACGGACTGGCGGTACAACTCCTCCGACCGGGCTTTGACCAGGGCCTCCATCCGCTTGCGCTTGCTGATCTCCCGGGCCAGGACCAGCAGCCGGTCCGGTTTGCCCTTCTGCTGGATCGGGCTCAGGCTCATATCGAAGAACCGGTCCTCCCGGCCCTCTTCGTGGACCCGGACCTCCCAGCCCTTGACGGGAGCCCCGTGCTCCAGCAGTTTCATGGTCTCCCGGATCATCTCCCTGTCGAAATCGGGGAGAAAGTCGGAGACGTGCCTCTTCGTCAGCTCCTCCAGTTCCAGGCCGGAGAAATCCAGCATGGCCCGGTTGCCGTCAAGGATATTCCCCTCCCGGTCCGTAAGAAACAGGAGATCCGGGATGAGGGTGAAGACGGTCTGGTATTTCCTCTTCGCCTCCCCTTCCCGGTGCAGAATCCCCTCCATGGCGCGGGATTTCCGGTAAAGCTTGGTCATATATCTTTTGACGATACTCTCCACCGAATAACCGAGAAAGAGGAGCAGCCCCTCCATGAGAAGCATGAAGAGATAGATCTGGAGCAGCTCCAGGGCGCCGAAGCGCGTCTCCGGGGGGGGGTGGTGAAAACGCAGGAACAGGGCGGCCGTGCCCGCCGCAAGACTCAGGCAGCTGAACAGAACCGATTCCCGCCGGTTCAGGGAGAAGATGGAAATCAGGGCGAAGAGGGTGATGATGAACATGCCCACGAAGAGGAAATTATCCCCGCTGCTGAAAATGAAGTACATTCCCGCCAGGTAGCCCGCGGTCACGTAGGTCCTCAGGGCCTGCTTCTCCCAGCTGCGCCTGCGGATGATCCGGTTGAGAAAGAGGGATAGAAGATAGAGCAGGACGAGCAGGACCTGCTGGGGAAAAATTCGCCAGAAGGGATCCCATAAAAACCAGAAGGTGTTGATGGCAAATCCGAGAACCACGAAAAACGACAGTCCCCGGGTTATGATGTGTACGGCTCTTTTCTGAAATCCCTTATAGTACAAATCTCCCGGTAATGGTTCCATAGGCCTCTTTATACCACAGGAACCCCCTTTATGCCACACCCCTGCTCCGGGGCGTTCCCTTTCCTACTTTATGATCCTGTTCATAATATAGCTGGAGAAATTGTCCCGGAAACCGGCTTCCTTCAAAACGGGGGCATAGGGACTCTCCTGGACCGGCATCCCGTTGACCCTCTCCACCCGGACGGCGGAGGGGGGATCGGCCTCCCGGCCCAGAATATCCCGGAACAGTCCCAGGGCCTCCAGGGCGTCCCCCTCTTCGGGGGCAAGGAAAAACTCCAGCTCCTTCCCGTTTTTACGGGAGAAGAGCAGGGGCTTCGAGCCCCGGAAAACCATATGATGGGCCGCCAGGCGGGGGGGATAGAGCCCCTTCAGCTCCTCCTCCCGTATGCCGGAGAGGGAGGCCGGGTCGGTGCAGTTCATCCAGTAAAGGCTCTCCCCGTCAAGGGGCCGGTTCAGCTCCCTCAGGGCTTCCCAGGAGGCGAACTGAATACCCCGGACGCCCTCGAAAAATTTCCCGGAGACGCACTCCCCGGAGAGTTCCATGAGCCGGAGGGTCCGGAAGAGGGCGGGCCACTTCTGGTGGTCCGCCTCCCGCTCCAGGAGGGTCCGGAACAGCACCCCGTAGCGCAGGAAGAGCTGCCGGATCACCTCCCGGAGCCGCTCGTCCCTCTCTATGGGATCCTCCTCACCGTTAATGGCCCGGGTCAGATACCAGCGCCCCTCCACGGTGCGGGAATTCATCCACCGGTTGTAGCCTCCCCGGCGGATGCGTCCCCCGGACCGGTCCTCCATGGCCTTAAGGCTCTCCGCCTTGAATTTGTTGGCGATCCCCGTTCTGACCGTGGAGAACCGGTCGTTGCTGATCCGCCCCTTCCAGCACTCCTCCCACAGAAGGTCCATCAGCTCCCCCGAGGGGAGGCCCGAATGGTCCTTCACGTCCCAGAAGGTGAAGCTGCCCCTCCTGTCCGGCAGAAGGGCGTCCAGATCGGCCCCGTCCCCCTGTTTCTCTATAAAGAGGGACTGCTCCTCCTCAAAGCAGAAGGCGATCCTCTCCCTGCCGCAGCCGTACCAGAGAAGGGGGCTCTCCTGGAAGAGGGTGTCCAGCCAGTCCGGATAGTAGGGACGGAGCCGGGCGGGGAAGATCTCGCTCTCCCACAGGGAGGCTTTGGCCCCGTAGGAGATGAGTTTCTCAAAGACCTTCCTCAGGTCGTCCCTTCCCTCCCCCGCCCGGGTAAGACCCTGGTACTGGGCCAGGAACAGGGGGAGGTCCTCCCGGGGCAGGGCCTTGAAATCGCTCCGGCCCTGGCGCCTCTTGAGCCGGAAGAGGATCTCCAGGTTCTCCGCCGTGCATAGCTGGTCCTCCCCCGCCCCTTCGGTCAGGCGATCCACGATAAGATACTCCGACTCCCTCAGCGCCTCCAGGCATGAGGAAATTTCCTCCTCCGGGGCGGGGTAAATTCCTGAAACCCAGGAGACAGGCCGGGGCCCGTAAAAGGAGAGCCACCGGGGCAGAAGATCATCCATCTCCTCCCGGAACCCCTTCTCCCCGTATTTCCTGCCGTAAACCCGGGAAAGGAGCAGGGGTTCCCTTCCCCCGGGGAGCTCCCGGATTTCCAGCTTCCCCTCCCCCTTTTCCAGAACGGCCCGGCCTTCCTCCTCCCCCAGATCCCGGATCAGGGACTCCCTGAGTTCCTCCCACTCCCCCAGGGAGAGAAAGACCCTCTCCTCCACCCAGTCCACCAGATCCTCCGCCCTGCGGGGGGCGTAATCCGGCCAGGTCCGGTGGAGTTTGGCGGTGAATTCCCGGACCAGGGCCTCGGGAAGCATGGGGCGCAGACCCGACTGGTGGACGATGCCCTGGATCAGATCGTCCCGGAGAAGGGACTGCCCCCCCAGGGGGGTATCGTCTTCGTACATGCGCTGGTTCGTATGGTCGAAGGCGATCCCCGAGGAGAAGGGGGAGGGGGTGCGGGTGAAGGCTTCGGTCACGGCGAGGCGCCCCTCACGGATCTCGTCCAGGAGCCCGGCGAGGGCGGGCAGATCGAAGTCGTCCTCCAGGCAGGTGCGCCAGGTCTCGGTGAGGATGGGGAAATCCTCGTAGCGGCTGACCGCCTGGAGCAGTTTCTTGGACCGGAGCCGGGTCAGCCAGAGGGGGGTGCGCTGCTTGAAGGACTTGCGGGGCAAAAGAAGGGCCCGGGAGGAGTTGTGGCGGAACCGGCCCCCGAAGAACAGGGTCGACTCCAGCCGCTGCCGAAGCAGGGACTCCAGGTTGTCCCCCGTCACCAGGCCCAGAACATCCTCCGCCCTGAACCGGTGGGGAAGATCCAGCACGATGGCGTCGTCGTTGCAGAACACCTGCAGGGGGTAGCCCTCCCGGTTCTCCCAGGCCTGGGAGAGGGCCTCGGAATAGGGGAAATTCAAGCGTCCCCCCCAGAGGGTGTGGAGGATGACCTGGTGGCAGTCGGTATTGTTCAGGGGATCGTTGAAATGCTCGATGAGCAGATGGCTCCGGTGAGGGAGGGGGCTCTCGGTGTGGTCCCTCTGGCGGCCGAGAAAGGCGATGAGCGCTTCGGCGCTCTCCCTGTCCATGGGATACTCCCGGGTCAGGAAATCGGCCAGATCCTCTTCGGCCCTCTTACCCCCTCCGGCGAATCCCGCCTCCAGCCGTTCCAGCAGGGAGAGGATCCGGTCGGAGTAGAAGAAGTCCCGCCCGTTGGGATCGGCCTTCCAGAAGGGGCTCATGGCCCCTCCCCGGTCGGCGGGGCTCACCTCCACCGCCCG
>QKAI01000070.1 GCA_003246505.1 Spirochaetaceae bacterium
AACGGAGAAAATCGTTAATATAGCGGTAGGCGCTGAGCCCCAGGACGGATCCCAGGGCCCCCAGGATTCCCAGGAAAAGGGCCAGCTTGAAAACCATGCGGGTCCAGCGCAGCACCTTTTCGCGGGCCTTCTCATCGGCCTTTGTGTGGGAGATGATTTTTCTGACCGACAGCATCAGCAGGGAGTACCCCAGAATCATGCCCATGACGGGCAGAATCAATTTGAAGATAATATTGAAGATGCTCACCGAAATGGTGTAGTCCCCCAGCTGAAGGCTATGCAGGGCGGTCAGGAACTCCATCTATTCCTCCCGGGCGTAGGCGAGCATGGACGCGAGCTGGGCTTCGTCTATGAGATTTTTCTCATGGCAGGGTACCAGGAACTCCTCAACATGGGCGTAGGCGTGGAGATTGATGGCCACGGCGGTCATATCCTTGCGACCCTGGGCTCCCCGTTCCAGAAGAACGAAGAGGTCCTCCACCACAAGGCCCTCCTCCCGGAGGATATCGATAGCTTCGATCTTGCTTTTTCCCGTGGTGATCAGATCATCCAGGAGGGCGACCTTCTCCCCCTTTTTCCACTCCCCTTCGATCCGGTTGCCCGTCCCGTGCTCCTTCATGGTCATGCGGGGATAGATGAGGGGGATGCCCGCCTCCAGGGATACCGCCGTGGCCAGGGGCAGGGCCGCCAGGGGGATGCCCGCCAGGCGGTCGTACTTTTTCCCCTTGAGCAGGGAGGCGTAGGCCCGGGCCACTTTGGCGAGCAGGGCCGGATCGGATGAGACCCGGCGCAGATCGATATAGAAGGGGGATTTCTTTCCCGACTTTAAGGTGAACTCCCCCACCCTGAAGCACTCGTTTTCGATAAGCCCGTCAATCACTTCACGCTTTTTGATTTCCTCAAAGGAGATTCCCTGAACTTTCACGGAGGCCTGCTCCCTGGCTTTGTTCAGACTGTCCACATACTCCTTCGCCGCCTGTCCCGGATCGGCCGCTTCGGCCACGGCCCGGGAGACGTTGGGAAGAATCCCCAGGCCGTCCTTTCTCTGCCCCGCGGCCACCGCATCGGCCATGGAGCCGCCCTGGGAGCCGATTCCCGGAGTCAGGAACCAGGTGTCCGGGCAGTAGTAGCGGATCTTCCTCAGGGCGTCCAGATCGTTCCCGGCGACCACCAGACCGATCCTGTCGCTCCAGGAGGTGCATTCGATCGCCGTCTTGAGGTACATTTCCCCCTTCTCTCCCCCGGGGAGGGTCACCATCAGATCCTGGAAGGCGGGCGCCCCGGGATTGGTCGTCCGGGCCAGGAGGAAGAGGCCCTTATCTTCCCACTTGAGGAAGGGGTCCACCGCGTCCCGCCCCATGTAGGGGGAGAGGGTGACGCAGTCCCCGCCGTAGTAGCCGAAAAGAGCCTCCGCGTAGGCCTGGGCCGTGGAACCGATATCGTTCCTCTTGGCGTCTATGAGCACGGGGATTTCGTCGGGAACCGTGGCGATGACCCGTTCCAGGGCCCGGAGCCCCTCGGGGCCGCAGGCTTCGAAGAAGGCGATGTTAGGTTTGTAGCATATGGCGTATTCCGCTGTGGCGTTGATGACTCTCTCATTCCACTCCACCAGCTTCTTGTAGGGGGTTTCTCCCTCCTCCCAGTCGATACGCGGATCAAGGCCGACACAGAGGAGACTGTTCTTCTCCTTCGCCAGTGTCTCGAGTCTTGAAAAAAAGGTTTCCATATTTCCTCCAGGGATTTAATCCTATTCTAGAAAATGGAGGGAAAAAATGCAATCCTTTCGCCTGTCAGCTCAGATCCTTCAGATAGGCTTCCATCTTGAAAATGGCCTGCTCGAACTCCTCCAGCTTCTCCTTCTCCTTGGCGATGATGTCAGCGGGGGCCCGGCTGGTGAAATTTTCGTTGGAAAGCTTTTTCTCGGTCTGCGCCTTGAGCTGCCGGTTCTTCTCCACGGTCTTCTCCATCCGGTCGATCTCCTTGTCCAGATCGATCAGGTCCCGGATCAGGGCGTGGGCTTCGAAACCCTTGCCCACGGCGGTTACCGCCCCGGAGAAATCCCCCTCCTCCACGGAGAAGGTCACCCGGTCCGCCTTGACCAGGGAGGCGATAAGATCCGCCGCTTCCCGGAAAAAGTCCAGGAGGGAGGCGTCGCAGCGCACGGCCAGGGCGATCTTTTTGGAGGGGGGGATGGTGAACTCGCTCCGGAGGGTCCGCACCTTCTGCACCAGGTCCTGGAGGAGGACGAAGTTATCCGCCAGGGCGCCGTTTTCCCGGGCCCCGTCGAACTGGGGATACGGGGCGGTGATGATCTTGCCCCGGGTATTGGGCAGCTTCTGGTAGATCTCCTCGGTCAGGAAGCTCAGGAAGGGGTGCATCAGCCTCAGGGACTCCTCCAGAACGGCAAGCCCTACGGTGACGGCCCGGTTCTTCTCGGCCTCGTCATCGGAATAGAGATAGAGTTTGGAGGCCTCCACGTACCAGTCGCAGTAGTCGTTCCAGAAATACTCGTAGATGATATGGCCCATCTCGTCAAAGCGGTAGGAGGCGAAGGCCTTCTCCATGGCGGCGACCGCCTCGTTCAGCCTGTGGTAGATCCAACGATCCACGGTGCTGAGGGAGGGATTCTCCACCATTTCCCGCCCTTCCAGATTCATGAGGATGTAGCGGGTGGCGTTCCAGATCTTGTTGCAGAATTTGGAGCCGATCTGGAAGGTTTCCATGCCCACGGGAATATCCTCGCCCTGACCGGAGAGATAGACCAGGGTGAATTTCATGGCGTCCGCGCCGAACTGAGCCACGATATCCAGGGGATCCAGGCCGTTCCCCAGGGATTTGCTCATCTTGCGGCCCTGGGCGTCCCTGACGAGTCCGGTCATGTAAATGTCCCGGAAGGGCACCTCGCCCATGAATTCCAGGCTGGACATGATCATGCGGGCGACCCAGAAGAAGATGATGTCGTAACCGGTCACCAGGGCGGTGGTGGCGAAAAACTTGTCCAGATCGGCGGTTTTCTCGGGCCATCCCAGGGTGCTGAAGGGCCAGAGCCAGGAGCTGAACCAGGTGTCCAGGACGTCCGGATCCTGTTCCACCTTCCCGCTTCCGCACCGGGGGCAGGCGGTCAGGTCGTCCCGGGAAACGGTGAGTTCCCCGCAGTCGCCGCAGGTCCAGGCGGGGATGCGGTGGCCCCACCAGAGCTGGCGGCTGATGCACCAGTCCCGGATGCCCTCCAGCCAGCGGGCGTAGGTGTTCTCCCATTTTTTGGGGTAGAAGCGGATTTCGTCCCTCTTCCAGGCGGCCAGGGCCTTCTCGGCCAGGGGCTCCATGCGGACGAACCACTGCTTGGACATGTAGGGCTCCACCACGGTCTTGCAGCGGTAGCAGTGGCCCACCTGATGGGGAAGATCCTTATCTCCCCTGAGGAGTCCCGCCGCCTCCAGGTCGGCCAGGGTCTGCTTGCGGGCGGTCTTCGTGTCCATCCCCTGGATATTGGCGGGAACGTTTCCGTTCATGGTGCCGTCCGGATTCAGGACGTTGATCCTTTCCAGGTCATGGCGCAGTCCCACTTCCCAGTCGTTGGGATCGTGGGCGGGGGTCATCTTGACCGCTCCGGAACCGTAATCCATTTTACAGTAGCTGTCGGCGATGATTTTTATCTTCCTTCCCGTCAGGGGAAGGTCGACGGTCTTTCCCACCAGATGCTTATACCTTTCGTCCTCCGGGTGAACCGCCACGGCCGTATCGCCGAACATGGTCTCGGGACGGGTGGTGGCCACCACGATCTCCCCGGATCCGTCGGACAGGGGATAGGCGATATTGTAGAGCTTGCCGTTTTTCTCTTCGTGGTCCACTTCGTCGTCGGCCAGGGCGGTGCCGCAGCTGGGACACCAGTTGACCAGGTACTCCCCCTTGTAGAGGAGATCCCTCTCGTAGAGGGTGACGAACACTTCCCGCACCGCCCTGGAAAGGCCTTCGTCCATGGTGAACCTCTCCCGGCTCCAGTCGCAGGAGGCACCGATCTTCATCAGCTGCCTGGTGATGATGCTGTGGTGCTCTTCCTTGACCTTCCAGGTCTCTTCCAGGAATTTCTCCCGCCCCAGATCGTGGCGGTTCTTCCCTTCCTTAAGGAGTTTTCTCTCCACCACGTTCTGGGTGGCGATGCCCGCGTGGTCCGTGCCGGGAACCCACAGGGTGGGCCGCTGCTGCATCCGGTAGTAGCGGATAAGCACATCCTGGAGGGAGTTGTTCAGGCCGTGGCCCATATGGAGGACGCCGGTGACGTTGGGAGGGGGTATAACGATGACGAAGGGATCCTTGCTTTCATCGCCGGCGGGCTTGAAACAGCCGCCCTCCATCCACTCCCGATAGATCCGGTCCTCAAAATCCTCCGGATTGTAATTCTTCTCCAGCTCAATAGCCTTCATGATCCAGCGCCTCCTTACTCGGCCAAAAAAAAAGCCCCGCCTCAGCGGAGCCTCTCGTATGTATGATGCCCTACTCTCCGCAGATTGAAATCTTCCCTACGCCGACCACAGTGACGACGACGGGGGAGACATTCAGCTTTTCCGCAGAGGGAATAATTTTCATGGTTTCTTTTATAACTTTTTACCAATCCCTTTGTCAAGGCGACACCCCTCCAACGGGGGGCCGAAAAAGAAAATCCTTGACCGAACACCCCTTCCGCCGGTAGGATGGGCTATTATGACAGAAACCCTTCTCCTTTCCACGGCCCTTTTCGGTTTTCCCCTGGGCGTCCACTATGTCCGGACCTCCTATCCTCTGTTCCGCAAAATCAATCCCATCGTGGCGTCCTATCTCTTCGGTCTTATCCTGGTGAATACGGGCCTCATCGGGGAGAGGGCCGTTCCCCTGCTGGATACCATCGCCACGGTCACCGTGGCCCTTTCCATCCCCCTCATGCTTTTCACCGTGAACATCCGCTCCTGGATAAGGGAGTCGGGTCAGACCGGCATCGCCATGGTGCTGGCGGCCCTTTCCATCGCCCTGACCCTGGGGGCGGGTCGCTTTCTCTTCGCTGCCGGACTTGAGGATTTTCCCCGCCTGGCGGGCATGCTGGTGGGAGTCTACACCGGGGGCACCCCCAACCTGGCCGCCATCCGCACCGCCCTGAACGTTCCCGCCGATCTCTACCTGGCGGTGCACGCCTCGGACATTCTCCTGAGCGCCCTCTACCTGATGTTCGTCATCACCGCGGCCCGCCCCGTCCTCTCCCTTTTCCTCAAGCGCAACGGGGTCACCGAGAGAATGGACGAAGAGATTGTGACCGAGGAGGAGCTCAAGCCCCTGAGGGAGGTCTTTACCCGGGAGAAGATCAAACCCCTCTCCGCCGCCCTGGCCCTGGCCCTTGTCATTTTCGGAATCGGGGCTTCCTTCACCCTTTTCGT
>QKAI01000204.1 GCA_003246505.1 Spirochaetaceae bacterium
TGATTTTTATAACAGGGAAATGGAGGCTTTCCGTGATTTTCAGAAGAAGGAGATGAGCGACTTCGAAGCCTGGAAAAAGCAGAATTCCTGGCGTTAAGGGTCCGCTTTTTTTAGTGCAAAATTTGTGTTCCGCCGGATCGTCAATTAAAATAAGACAGTATGGATGTAATATATGAGTGACGACCCCTTTGTTTTTGCGGAAGAAAAGGACAGGAAAGGGACTTTTTCCGGGGAATTCTGGAAGATTCTCATTGTGGACGATGACAGGGATGTCCATGAGACAACCCTTTTCGCCCTTAGGGATACGGAAATCTTCGGCCGGGGGCTTGAGTTCCACCACGCCTACAGCGCGGCGGAGGGAATATCCCTGCTGGAGAAACACCGGGATATGGCCCTTATCCTTCTTGATGCGGTCATGGAATCGGACGACTCGGGCCTGAAGGCGGTGCGGGTCATTCGGGAGGAGATGAAAAGGGAGGACGTGCGCATCATCCTCCGTACGGGCCAGCCCGGACAGGTCCCGGAGCTCAAGACCATCACCGAATACGATATTAACGACTACAAGTCGAAGAGCGAGCTGACCCGTAACAAGCTTCTCACCGCCATCATCGCCGCCATACGCTCCTGGATACAGCTCCAGAGGCTGAGCAAAAGCCGGGACGGGCTGGAAAAGATCGTCCAGGCGAGCAATCAGTTTTTCGCGGAACAGGGGCTGCACCAGTTCGCCGAAGGGGTTATCATTCAGATGTCCGGTCTCCTCAATCTGGAACCGGAGGGAATCGTCTGCGCTTCGGAGGGGCCCTCTTCCCCCTATCAGATCATCGCCGCGGCGGGACGTTTCAGCCGCCTCATCGATCAGCCGGTCAGTTCCATCACCAATCCGGTCATAACCGGGGCCATTTCCGAGGCCATGGAAAAGAGGAAAACCATCATGGGGCCGGACAGCCTGACCGTGTTCTTCCGGGAGTCTTCCGGCCGTTCCTTTGCGGTTTATATCGCTTCTTCCGATCCCCTGAGAGATCTGGATTCCCATCTCATGGAAGTCTTCTGCACCAACATCTCCCTGTGCGCCAGCAATATCGAACTGGTGAAACGGCTTAAGAATCAGGCTTGGGAGGACCAGTCGCTCCACATCCCCAACATGGCCGCCCTCATGGAGGAGATCGGGAGACGTTTCCGGGCCGGAGGAAGGGACAATTGCCTCCTGGCCCTTCTGGATATCACCGGATTCAGCCAGATCAACGATATTCTGGGCCATGATTACGGCGACGGTATTCTCAAATCCCTGGTCCAGGTTCTTAAGGAGCGTTTCTCCCCGGGGGTTTTTCTCTCCCGCATCTCTGCGGATATCTTTGGACTGGTGGGACAGAAAAGGGTTCTCAGCAGCGAGGCCATCGAGAATCTTACCACCATTGCCATTGATACGCCCGACGGCATCCGGGACATAGGCCTTTCCGTGGGGGTCACCCGGTTCGTAGGGGACGGTAATCCCTCAAGCCTGCTCCATAATGCTTTTTTTGCTCTCAAACAGTCCAAGGCCAAGGGGCAGATCGTCTACTATGACGAGGAGATCGGGCGGCAGACCCGTGAAAGATTACTCATGCTCCACGATCTGAAATCGGCTCTCCAGAGGGAACAGCTCTTTATGGTGTATCAGCCCCAGGCACGACTGGAGAGTAATGACGTTTACAGTTTCGAAGCCCTTCTGCGCTGGCGCAGGGAGGACGGCAGCATGATCCCTCCGGATAGGTTCATTCCCCTGGCGGAACAGTCCGGACTGATCATCAAGCTGGGGGAATGGGTCCTGCGCCAGGCCATCGGGGATCTCCTGCGTATCCACCGGGAGGGCTACCCGGACATGAAGATGGCCGTCAATGTTTCCGCAATCCAGTTCAGGCACCACGATTTTCTCAACATGCTGGACGGCATTCTGGAAGAGACCGGCCTTGACCCCCGTTTTCTGGAACTGGAGATAACCGAATCCATCTCCATCATGTCCGTGGAGGATATCCTCAAGCTTCTTCAGGCCCTGAGAGAGAGGGGGATCAGTCTGGCGGTGGATGATTTCGGCACGGGCTATTCCTCCCTTTCCTCCATCGACAAATGGCCGATAAACCGCATAAAAATCGACAAAACCTTCGTGCAGCAGCTCGATACCCATGTGCAGGGAGCCCGTCTGGTGGACCTGGTGATTCCCCTGGGGAAAAAACTCTCCATGAGCATTCTCGCCGAGGGGGTGGAAACCCAGGATCAGCTGAACAGGCTGAACCAGCTGGAGTGCACCGAAATACAGGGCTACTTTCTCAGCAGACCGGTAGCCATCGACGAACTGATAATTTGGCTCAAGGGGAGGAAGAACCCATGAAGCTTATTAAGATCCCCCTCCTGCCGATAGTCCTCGCTCTCCTTTTTCTCGCTTCCTGCCACAGGGAGGAGAAGGCTTATGAGATCGGGTTTATCGGGGGGCTCAGCGGGGGCAACGCCGATCTTGGCGAAGCGGGCCGGAACGGGGCCATTATGGCCGTTGAGGAGGCTAACCGGGGGGGAGGGATTCAGGGCCAGGCGGTGCGCCTGGTCATTAAGGATGACGGGAATTCCCTCCCCATGGCCCGTAAGGCGGCGGAGGAGCTCAGGGACAGGAACGTTGAGGCGGTCATTGGCCCCTTCAGCACCACCCTGACAGAGGAGGTCATTTCCGTTATGAATCCGGCGGAGAAGGTGGTCATCACACCCACCGCGTCGGCTATTCAGCTCTCGGGCATCGACGACTATCTTTTCAAAATGAATGCGAGCACCCGGGATAACGCCATGGATTACGCCCGTTTCATCGGGGAGACCAGGGGATGGAAGAGCGTCTCCCTTGTGGCGGACTCCCAGAACAAATCCTTTTCCGACAGCTGGTTCGGGGAGTTCGAAAAATTCTACCTCCCCCGGGGGGGACGCATCGTGACCATGGCCTATCTCAACTCCCGGGAGGAAACCGATTACGACGGCCTGGTGGAGAATCTCCTTCGGGAGAAGCCGGATTGCGTGCTTTTCATCGCCAATTCGGTGGATTCCGCCCGTCTGGCCCAGCAGCTGAGAAAACTGGACCGTGATACGCCCATGCTCACCGTGGAGTGGGCGGGCACCCAGCAGCTGATCGAGCTGGGGGGTGCCGCCGTGGAGGGCATGTTCGTCCTGCAGAATGTGGATTTTTTCAGCCGGGAGGAGAACTTCCTCCGTTTCCTTGACGATTATCAGATCCGCTTCGGACGTTATCCCAGTTTTTCCAGCATCCTGGCATACGACGCGGTCATAGCCGTGATAGGAGCCATGAACCGGAAGGGGAAGGATATGACCCTTAAGGAAGCCCTCATCAGCTTCAGCCCCTATCCGGGACTGCAGCAGCCCATAGTGTTCGATCACTTCGGGGACGGGAAGAGGAATTCCACCTTCGTGGTCATCCGGGACAGGCACTACGAGACCGCCCATTAGCCCATGGCGAGGACCCTCCGTTTCCGTTCCATCATTTTTATCTCCATCCTCGTCCTCTCCCTGATCATCCTGAATATCACCGGATTCCTCATTTACCTTATCAGGCTGAACACCATCGGGAACGCCACCATCGCCACGGCGGAGATCAAGGTGCGGGGAATCTCGGGGGGAACCGAGGAGAATCTGGCCGTGGTGGAGCAGACCCTGCGCCTGTTGACCGGGGCGGGAAGCCGGATGGACAGGGCGGATTTCGGAGCCCTCATGGACGCCACCATCGGGGAGCAGAGTCTCATCCGGGCCATCTATTTTATCGACGGGGACGGCAAAACCCTGGCGGTGGGGGTCTCCCCGGGGAACCGCAGCTCCCTTGACCCGGATCTTCTGGGAATCGATTTCTCCTACTCCCCCCTCTATAACAGCCTGGTGGAGGAGAACCGCATTATCTGGAGCGACAAGTTCATCTCCACCCTTTCCGGGGATATCTCCATCGGCGCGGCCCTGCGGGTGGGGACGTACACGGGAATAGCCGAGCTCTCCCTTCCCGGGCTGCTGGAAACCCTTCTGTCCCAGGTCAGCGGGGCGGAACGGCTCTGGGTGGTGGACCGGAGGGGGGAGATCGTGGCCGATACGGGCAGTATGTCCTACGCGGGGATCTACAACGGGGGGACGATCCCCTTTATGAAGGACGCCATGTCCGACATTCCCCTGGAAAAATCGGTCCGCTTCGAGAACCATTCCTACCACATCCGCTACGACCGCTCCCGCAAGCTCGGGTGGCTATTCCTCTACGCCTCCCCCGCGGGCCGGGAAAATCCCCTCATCCAGAATCTGATAACCGACCTTTCCCTTCTTTCGGTCTCCTTCTTCATGGCCTCCCTCATCATCGCCCCCTTCCTGTCCCGGCGCATCACCATGGGGATGGATCATCTGAAACGTCAGGCGGACCTCATCGCCGAGGGCGGGGTGCCTGAAAAATCGATACCCTCGTCTATCCGGGAGATCGGGGATCTGAGCCGCAATGTCTACGCCATGTACGAAAAAATCCGGGAGAGGGAGGGGGAGCTGAAAAAGCTGAACCAGGAACTGGAGAGCCGGGTGGATGAGCGGACCGGGGAATTGAAACGAAGCAACGGGGAGCTCAGGAAGACCCTGGACGATCTGAACAACATGCAGGATGTTCTTATCCAGTCGGAGAAGCTGGCCGCCCTGGGACGTCTGGTGGCGGGTGTCGCCCATGAACTGAACACCCCCGTGGGCAATGCCCTTCTCTCCCTTTCCAGCCTGGGAGACCGGTTCATCCATTTCAAAACCGAGGTGGACCGGGGGCTCAGGAAATCGGAACTGGATGATTTTCTCCTCCATACGGGGGAGGGCATTGCCATCGCCGACAGAAATATCCAGAGGGCGGCGGAACTCATTACCAGCTTCAAGCACGTGGCCTCCGACCAGACCAGTTCGGTCAGACGGAATTTCGATCTCTCCCAACTGGTCCGGGATACCCTCATGACCCTCCATCCCATGATCAGAAAGACCCCCCACAGGGTGGAGAACCGCATCGATTTCCCCATTCCCATGGACAGTTACCCCGGTCCCCTGGGACAGATCCTGACTAATATCATAACCAATGCCTTTCTCCATGCCTGGGAAGGGGATAGGGCGGGTACCCTGGTCATTGAAGGGACGGTCGAAGGGGAGAGGGTGACCCTTACCCTGGGCGATGACGGGATGGGCATACCCGCCGAGTTCGGCCGCAGGATTTTCGATCCCTTCTTTACTTCCAAGATGGGAAAGGGCGGCACGGGCCTGGGACTGAATATCGCCTACAACAGCGCGAAGAACATACTGGGGGGAACCCTGGATTACAGCAGCCGGGAAGGGGAGGGATCCCTGTTCATCCTGGCCATTCCCCTCAAAGC
>QKAI01000451.1 GCA_003246505.1 Spirochaetaceae bacterium
GGCCCACATGGCGGACATCATGGAGACCAACGGGGACAACTCCCCCGTCACCATACCACTGACCGAAGTCTTCAGACTGGATTAATCCGGAAAATTACGGAAAAAGGCCGATTCCCCGGGGATCGGCCTTTTTTCACATATTCTCGGCGATGATGAGGTAGGCGCGCTCCTTCTCGTTGGGAGCCAGATCGGCGGGCACCTTGTCCCGTCCGCAGGAATTGAAGACCATGTAACGGGCGCAGTTGAGATTATTGTTTTTGCAGTATTTGGACTTCATCTCCCCGTCGTTTCCGCCGTTAAAAAAGGGACACCCCCCTATGCATTCACAATCTGCCATGGTTTTCCTCAATGAATTTTCGAATAATCTATTTTCTTCGAATTAACCCTGTGAGTCAAGCAATTTTTGTCCGGGAGGCCCTTTTTGGGTGAACCTAATACTGGGCCGTGCTCAGAAGAACCAGGGTGCAGGCTTCCACCGCCTCTATGCCCGCCTCCTCCAGCTGCTTCTGGAACTCGGGATTTTCCGTGCCCGGATTGAAGAGGACCCGCTTAGGACGCAGGGATTTGACGTAGTCGTAATAGGCGCCCTGGTTCAGGGGTCCCACGTACAGGGTGACCGTATCGATTCCCTCCAGGGGAATCTGCTCGGTGAAGAATTCCACATCATCCACCCGCCCCGGCTTGAGGGAGAGGGCCAGGACGCTGTGCCCATGGGAGCGGAGTTTCCTAATCGCCTTATAGGCATACCTTTCGGGCTTCTCCGAAGCCCCTATGACAAGAGTTTTTTTATCCATTATATTAAAATAATCATATATCAAGTTTTTTTCCAGGGGAAATTCTTTGTTGACGGATAATACCTTATGACCTAAAGTGGAATGAGTGGCACCCATCCCGTTCTGGTCACATTTCAAAAAATCCCTCCTCTTTCCCGTTATTGGCTATGCCCTCTTCGGGATCCTGTGGATAACCCTGTCCGACTATTTTCTTCTCCTCCTCATTCCGGACAGGAATCTTCTCTCCCACGTGCAGACCTATAAGGGATGGCTCTTCATCATCATTACCTCGGTCCTCCTCTTCTACCTCATCCGGGAGAACCGGCGCAGCCATGACAGACAGAAAAACGCCTTCGACCGGGTGATGATGGAAGTCCCCTTCCCCCTGGTGAACCTGGGTCTGGACGGACGATTCAACTACATAAACAGGGCCTTCACCACCGCCTACGGCTACGTCCTGTCCGATCTCCCCGATACGGCGGCCTGGTTCAGGCTGGCCTATCCCGATGAGTCCTACCGGAAAAGGGTTCGGGAAAGCTGGAGGATCGAGATCGACCGGGATTCGGACAAGGGCCCCCCCTCCCATGTCTTCACCATCTGCGACAAAAGCGGCAGGGAGAAGATCGTAGAGTTCTTCGTACTCAGGAGCGACGCCTCCCTCCTGGTCATATGCAAGGACATTACCGGCGAGAGGGAGAGGGAGCTGGAGAAGAGCCAGGAGGACAAGATGAGGGCCCTGGGACAGCTGGCCGGGGGGATCGCCCATGATTTCAACAACCAGCTGAGCGCCATCATGGGTTACGCGGAACTGATAAGCCGCTCCCTCCCCCGGCACAATCTGGAATTCGAATACCTCCAGACCATCATCGATGCGGCGGAGACTTCGGCCCAGCTCACGGAGGAACTGCTCACCTTTTCCCGCAAGAACAATCGGGAGAAGGAGACGGTCGACCTGAGGCGAATCCTGGAGGACGTCATCCATATTGGGGAGAGGACATTCCCCGCCCACTGCCGCCTGACCCTTACCGAAGCCCCGGACCACTGCTACGTGAGGGGGGTGGGCTCCCATCTCATGAACATGGTGCTGAATCTCCTGCTCAACGCCCGGGACTCCATGCCCGAGGGGGGAACGATCACCCTCTCCCTGACCACCTCCTGGCAGAGCGGCCGGAGCGTCAGCGGGCTCCCCCTGAACGAGGGGTACCACGGGGTGCTGGAGATAGGGGACGAGGGAACGGGAATCCCCCCGGAGAATCTCCCCCACATCTTCGAACCCTTCTTCACAACCAAGAGAAAGGACCGGGGGACCGGCCTGGGGCTGGCCATGGTATACTCCACCCTCCAGGAGCATAGGGGCTCGGTGGAAGTGAGGAACCGGGATCCCCGGGGAACACTTTTTAGAATATATCTTCCCGCAAATTTGACGGAAATGAATTCCTGATTATAATTAGGGTATGAAGGTGTCTCGGGGGATATTTCTTCTATTTTTCATCGGCCTTTTTCTGGGCGCTCAGGACAGGGATATAAAAATCGGAGTCCTGGCGCTGAGGGGAGAGGAGAATGCCCTGAAATCCTGGTCCGCCACGGCGGATTTCCTCTCCGGAGAAATTCCGGAGTACCGCTTTTCCATACTCCCCATCAGTTTTGAGGATCTGGACGGGGTCATACAGGACAAGAGGGTTCACTTCATTCTCTGCAACACGGCCCAGTATGTGGATCTTTCCTCCCGGTACGATGTCAGCCGTATCGTCACCATGAAAAGGGACATTCTGGGGGAGAGCTATACCAGTTTCGGGGGCGTATTCTTCACCCGCAGCGACCGGGAAGACCTGGAAAGCCTCCGGGATACCCGGGGCAGGAACCTGGCCGCGGTGGACCAGATCTCCCTGGGGGGCTGGATCGCCCTGTGGCGGGAACTGAACGACCGGGGCATCGCCCCGGGCAAATTCTTCAAATCGATCGCCTATCTGGGAACCCACGACGAGGTGGTCTACGCCGTCGGGGACGGGCGATACGACATGGGGACCGTGCGGACCGATACCCTGGAGAACATGGCCGCCGAAGGGCTCATCCATATGGAGGACTTCAAACTGATCCCCCTGGACGGGAAGTCGGCCCCCCCTCCCAATGCGGATTTTCCCTGCCTGGTCAGTACCCGCCTCTATCCGGAGTGGCCCCTGGCCAAGCTGCCCCAGACCCCCTCCTCCCTGGCGGAGGACATCGCCACCAGCCTCATATCCCTCTCCCCCGACTCTCCCGCCGCCCGGGCTGCGGGCATCCGGGGCTGGACCATACCCCAGAACTATCAGACCGTGCACGACTGTTTCTTCGAGCTGAAGATAGGCCCCTACCGGAAGACCATCCCCATCAGGCTGATGGACATTATTTCCCAGTACCTGCTGTGGATCCTTCTGGTATTCTTCACCATCGTCTCCCTGATTTCGGTGGTTTTCTACATACTCAGCCTGAACAGAAAACTCCGTCAGTCGGAGAAACAGCTCAAGGAAATGGCCACCTACGATCTTCTTACCGGCCTGCCCAACCGCCGGTTCTTCCAGGACTACGCCGAGAAGACCCTGGAGCTCTGCCGCCGCAGGGGATGCCGCATGGCCCTCTATTACATTGATCTGGACCGGTTCAAGCCGGTCAACGACACCTACGGCCATGAGACGGGGGACCAGCTCCTGGCCGAAGTGGGCCAGAGGCTTCTCAAGCAGATGAGAAAAAGCGATCTCTGCGCCCGGATCGGGGGGGACGAGTTCGTAGCCCTGATACAGGACGTGGAACAGGACAAGGGATTCGACACGGTGGCCCGGCGCATCATCAACGAGATTTCCCACCCCTACTTCGTCAACGAAAGGGAGATCAAAATCGGGGTGAGCATGGGCCTCAGCTTCTACCCGGACATGGGTAGCGACCTGGAAGTCCTGATGCGCAAGGCGGACGCCGCCCTCTACGACGCCAAGGAGAAGGGCCGGGGCAGCTTCCGCATCTACCGGGAAAGCTAGAAGAGGCAGGCCTCGTAGTAGGGGATTTCATAGAATTCCGATTCCCCCTTCACCACCCGCAGGGAGTGGCGGAACACCTCCGCCGGCTGCCAGTTGCGGGGCATCACGTCGTGGTGGCAGGGGCAGACCCGGACCGGCTTCAGGGCCTTGACGAGGCGGGCCGCCTCGAAGTGGCTCAGATTGCGGTAACCCCCGTTGATGATCACGGCCATAAGATCGATCCTCCGGCCGGCCAGATATTCCAGCAGATCCGTATAGGCCGTATCCCCCGTGTTGTAGAAGACCTGCCCCCCGTCCAGGGTCACCAGAAACCCCACGTGGTTCAGATCCGTCCCGTCCGTGGGCAGACAGAAGGTGGCCTCGATATCCCAGTTCTCCCAGCGGATTTTCTCCCCCGGGTGGATGATCCCTATCCTCTCCTCCGGAATGCCCGCCTCCGCCAGGACGGGACGGGTCTGCCAGGGAACGATGAACCGGGACCGGTTCCGGCACTTTTCCAGCCGCTCCAGGGTAAAGGGGTCCGCGTGGTCGTCATGGCTGTGGGTGATGAGGATGAGATCCGCATCCAGGTCCTCCGGTTCGATCATGACGGGGAGATAACGGGACGCCTCCCCGGGAGCGCCGGTTCTCCCGGAGCCGCAGTAATCCGTAAGATAGGGGTCCACGGCCATGACCCGTCCCCCGCTCTTCAGGAGAAAACTGTTCTGCCCCATATGCCAGAGGGCCGCCTTACCGGGGGGGACCTCCCACTCCCGGATCCTCTTCATATATTCCGCGGAGCTCCATTTCCGCGCGAATTCCCTTCTCCCTTCCATCCCGACCTCCCGGTTCGTTTGAATCCTCCCCCATGATAGCTTATAATTATCCCTATGGACAGGGAAAGAAGCGGGCAGATGGATTATGACCTCCTCTTCCGGGAAGGGGACAGGGGCCGAAAGGGCCGAACCCTGTTCAAGCACACCACGATCACCTTCTCCCTGATCTATCTGGCCTTTCTCCTGCCCGACCGCATCCCCCTGCCCTATTACGGGATGATTATCCTGCTCATAGGTGTTTACGCCTTCTCGGTCCTGATCCTCTTCGGAGAGAAGAGAAGTCAGAGGGTCCCCTTTTTTCTTATACTGTACATCAACCTGTTTCCCTTCCTCTCCCTGATCCTGCTTCACTATGCCGACCGGGGAAGGAATGTCCTGTTTTATAACGAGATCGCCCTCTCCCTCATCATTATCGCCTCCTCCCAGTTCCTGGGGGACAGGAAGCTTCTGATGAAAATATTCTCCCTTGTCATATCCCTCTGGGTGATCTATCTGATCCTGGGGACCCTCCGCCAGCCCCGTTTGCCCGGAGGCAGGGTGGATCATATCATCCGGATCATCTTCCTCATCATCGCCTACGCCTTCAGCTTTTTCCTCTCCCAGTACAACCTGATAAACCGGGAGAGGGAGATGAGGGGGCAGAGAAAACGGGATACCGTTCTTGAGCTTCTCGGAGGGGGGGAGGGCAAAATCGGTCTGTTTCTACTGGACCCGGTGAAGCATGTGTTTATGACCAATAGCACCTTCCATCGCATGACAGGAGGGGGCGAAG
>QKAI01000405.1 GCA_003246505.1 Spirochaetaceae bacterium
GGGATCCGCGGAAGGAGTTTTTACCAATGAAAAAAGGAATTATTGTGATTCTGGCAGCTGTAACGGCCCTGCCTCTCTTCGCTTCGAACGGAGATACCCTGAATATCGGAGGGGTGGTTCCCCTTATTCTGAATCTGACCGTCACCCCGGCGGCAAACTACGACAATCTGGATCTGGTTGATGCGGCGGCAGGCTCGGTCACGGCCACCCTGGCGGGCATCGTCATCGCCACGAACAACTCCGCCGGATGGGAGCTCTGGATCACATCCACCAATGCGGACGGCGGGTCCTGCGCCCTTATCAATGACGACGGGGACGAGGTAACCTACACTCTGGCTTACACGGGAACCGGGGGGGCGGCGACCACCGCGGTGGTGGCCACCACGGGCACCATGTACGGGGAGGCGATCAGCACCGATACGGCGGAGCGATACGACGATACGGGCAACCTGACCATCACCTATACCCAGGGAGCCGATTATCCCTCCGGTTACTACTCCGATCAGCTGACCATCGTCCTCAGGGCTAAATAGGGTGCGGATCGGATTTGTCGGCCCGGCGTTAGTGCTGCTTCTCCTACTGCTGCCGGGCGGGCTTTGGGGGTTTACCTTTTCTCCCATCTCCCAGGATTTTTCCTCCGAGGGGAGGGACAGCAGCCATGTTTTCACCATCCATAACGACTCTCAGACAGAACGGATCGCCGTAAAGGTTTCCCTTTGGAAGCGGACCATGGACGAAGAGGGCCGGGAGGAGCTGAGCCCCTGCCCCGGAGAGTTTCTCATCTATCCCGCCCAGAGTATTCTGGCCCCCGGGGAGGAGCGATCCGTGAGGATCAAATGGCAGGGAGGCCCGGTGACGGGACGGGAAAGGAACTACCGGATCGTGGCGGAGCAGCTGCCCGTGGATTTCCAGGAGGAGAACGTCCGGGAGGAGGGCGGCGGCATCCGCTTCACCTTCCGCTACGAGGGGAGCCTCTACGTGGTGCCACGGGAGGCCCGGGCCGATGTGTCCCTTGAGTCGGTGAAGACCGAATACCGGGACGGGGAGCCCTATCTGGCCCTGGTCTTTGAGAACCGGGGAAGCCGCCACGCCATCCTGAATCAGCTGGAGATCCGGCTGGACAGTCCCTACGACAACTTCGAGACCATATCCCTGGAAGGGGAGGATCTGGCCGGCGTATCGGGAGAAAACATACTGGCCGGGAACCGGCGGGTTTTCCTTATCCCCGAACCGCCCGCCGTCCAGGGGGAGGATCTCCTCTGGCAGTTCTCCTTCAGCCCCGTTTATTAAGACCCCCCGGCGGGCCGAGAATATAAAGTGATGCGGAATTGCAAAGGCTGTTCTCTTATCCTGTTTCTTCTCATCCCTCCCCTGTGGGCCCAGGAGGAGGTCCTGCTACCCGTTCCTTTCTACATCGACGGAGCCTATTCCGGTGAAATCGATCTGAGAATCAACGGGCGGGTCCTGATTCAGCCCTATCCCCTTTTCCGGCAGCTGGAACCCTATCTCGACGGGAAGAAGCTGGAAAGTCTGTGGGGACGATGGGCCGGGGATGAGTGGGTGAGCGTGGAATCCCTGGCGGGGACACCGATAAAGGCCGAATTCGACGAGACCCTCCTCCTCTTCCGCATTGAGATCCCCCCCGAATCGCGCCGCCCCTCCGCGTACTCCCTGACCCGGGAGAAGAGGGCCCCCCCCTCCCGGCTGACCCCGCCCGCCCGCCTTTCCGGGGTCCTGAACATGGAGGGATGGACCCAGATGGATTACGGGGAGAGTCTGCTCCGCTACGAACTGGGCCCGGAGCTGGGGGTGAATTTCGTCGGATACGTGCTGGAGGCCAAGGGAGGACTCCGCTCGGAGGGGGATATCCTCTTCCTGGACTATCTGAGGGGGATAAAGGATTTCCCCGCCCTCTCCCTGCGCACCGAGGCGGGGGATCTGACCTACGGGGCGGACGGGTTCTCCCAGGGGAACCTGGTGGGGATCGCCGCCTATCGCAAAACTTCCCTGGACATGTACTACCAGACCCGTCCGGAGCTGGGGCGCACCATTTTCTTTCCCGAGCCGACGGAGGTTGAGATTCGGATCAACGACCGGACCGTGCGGCGCAAGAAGGTCTCCGCCGGGACCTGGACCTTCTCCGACTTCCCCCTGGTGCAAGGGCCCAACGAGGTGGAACTGCTCTGGTCCGACTCCGCCGGGGACCACCGGGAAAATTTTTTCCAGATCTACGACAGCGCCCTGCTTAAGGGAAATGAAACGGATTGGGGCGGCGCCCTGGGCACGGACAGCTGGAACACCCTGAATCCGGCCCTTCTCCTCCATCTGTCCCGGGGCCTCTCCGACCGGATGACCGCCGGCCTCAGCGTCTATTCCCTGCTCGACGGATCCTTATTCTCCTTCCAGGCACCCCTCTATGCGGCTTTCGCCCTGGGAACCTTCGGTTTGATTCCGGAGGCGGAAATAGCCATGGACCAGGGTTTCAATGGGGGTGTCTCCCTGAATCACAGCTTTTCCGAGAAGAGGGAGAACCACTTTCGCCAGAGTTTCGGCAGCTCCCTGTCCCTGAGGTACGAAACCTTTCCCCTGGAAGCCCAACGCTATTCCGCCCGGGCATACTACAACTACCTGCCCCTGCCGGATCTCTCCTTTACCCCCTCGGCCAGCTGGTCCTACGAAGCTGTCCGGGCTGATCAGGGAATCGATCTCTCCCTGCGCATCAGAAAGAGCGGGGGGGACGGGAGCACCGTCTCCACGGAACTGGGAGTGGTCCTCGCCGACGGGGAGTGGTCCCCCAAGGCGGCCCTGACCTATTCCGCCTCTTTCCCCGAAATCAACCAGAATCTCTACGCCCGGGGAGACCTGAGCGGTCAGAAGATGTCCCTGGCCTGGAACCGGTACAACAGGGCGAACCGGGACAGGGATTACTCCCTGGGCGCTTCGGCGGTGGTGCCCGCCCAGAGGGAGGAACGGTTCTCCCTCTCCCTGAACGGGGGGTACATAGACCCGCGATTCTCCATCAACCTCTCCCAGGGGTTCAATGCCTTCTTCGACGAGGAGGCCTATGCGAATACCACGACCCTCTCCGCCGGCTCTGCCCTGGTCTATGCCGACGGCGTCCTGACCTACTCTCGGCCCCTGAGGAGCAGCTTCGTCATCGTCGACTCCCGCATCGGCCCCCTGGAGGTGAATCCCACCGCCCGGGGTTCCCTCCTCTCCCTGGACGGCAGGGAGCCGGGACTGATACGGGACCTCTCCCCCTACCGGTACACGGTGCTGCGCCTCTCCCCGGAAAACCTGCCCGTGGGATCGGATATCAATGACTATACCACCGCGGTCTACCCCTCCTACCGTTCGGGGACTCTGATCCGGGTGGAGGAGAAAATCTACATGTACGCCGGGGGAATCCTGTCCGACGGGGAAGGACGGCCCCTCCCCCTGGTCCTGGGAGAGATCCGCCCCGTGCCGGAGGAGGGCAAAGCCGCTTCAGGGGAGGAGTCGGGCCGGGGGAAGTGGCCCCGGGAGTTTTTCACCGATGGGGAAGGCTATTTCGAATGTTACGGACTGGAGCCGGGAGAGTATCTCCTGACCCTGCAGAACCGGGGCCTCTCCTTTGCGGTCCAGGTCAGGGCCGACGAAAGCGGCTATTACGATTGGGGGGTGGTGAAACCTGAAGATTAGGTTTTTTTCGACGTTTATGCTGATCCTGACTCCCGTTCTTTACGGGCAGGATTTTTTCCGCTTCTATGCCCCCCCGGGAGGGGTCTATCTGAACGCCTCCTTCGAGAGGGCCGAAACGGTTATCGTCCCCATCAGCGTGGAACACGGGGGAACGGGAATCCCTTCCTGGTTCCTGACCCTCTCCGCCGGGGGATCGGGCAACTATACCGCCCGGGAGATGGACCAGGGGAGTTACACCATCACCTATCAGGTCTATAAGGATGCGCCCCCCGCCACTACGGTTCTCATGGCCCCGCCGGAGGTCCTCACCGTTGACAACGTGATCACCACGGGGGATTTCTCCTCCTACGCGGCCACCACGGAGCGGTCCACCTACGATCTGTACTTCTATCTGCCCCCGGGACAGTTTTCCGCGGCCGGGGAGTATCTGGATACGCTGACCCTCTCCCTTTACACCGGGGACTACGGGGACAGCGGGACCCATGTCCTGGCCGATACGGTGGATATCCTGATAACGGGCCGCATGGCGGAATTGACCGATCTGTACGCCGACCCGGAGGCGGGGAACCGGTCCCTGGACTTGACCTCCGACGTCACGGACAGGCGGATCGCCCTGGTCCACGAAAGAAGCAACGCCCTACTGGGCTACGAAGTCACCATACGCAGCAGGAACATGGCCCTGGACGCGTCGGCAACGAATCCCTTCATGGAGCAGACCGAGGGGGCGGACCGGCTGGAGTACTCCCTGGCCTATGACGGCTTCTCCGTGGGGGGATGGGTCGGGGGCACGGCCCTGATCACGGACTCCCCGGGCATAACGTCCCCGGAGTGGCTGACCAGGGAACTGACCCTTTCCTACACCGGGGACTCCGCTCTGGCCCACGGGGAGTACGAGGATATCCTTACCCTCATCATCACCGCCAAGTAAGCCGGATCACTTCACAAGGCTCAGGTCGTAGAGTATTCCCATGGGGGGCAATTCCTTACCATTCGCCAGAACCATCCTCCTATAGCGGACCGAAGCGGTAACCGTTACCTCCCGCTGCTCGTAGGGGGCGAGAATCTTACCGGCCCCTTCGTCCAGGTGCCACTCCTTCCCCTCCCCGTCGGTGAGGACCAGTTCGGTAAAGGGCTCGTTGCCCACGCGGCGGACTTTGCCTGTCATGGTAATGAGGCTATTCTCAACGATGCTCCCATCCGTTTTTTCATCATTCTGATTTTTATTCCCCTGAATTGATGTCGGAGAGATCTCTTTCTTCTCTCCCAGGCCTCTTGCGGCGACGTGAGATACCAGAATCAGGAGTATAAAACAGGAAAGAATTCCGATTTTCAGTTTCTTCAAATCTATTTTTGCCCCTTTCCTGATTTGTCTTTCCCCTCATCCGGTAAGCTTGCGGGGTTGATAACGGCCCCATTCGCTGAGAATTGAACATCCACGGGATAGCTATCGGGCAAAATAAACTCCGATTCCGTGGCGGAAAGGAGGGAAGCGGCAATATTGTCGCTCCTGTTGAAATCACCGCTGGCGACATAACCCGTTTCATCACTGCCGCCAATATCCGTATTGGCGTTGAATACAAAAGCGATATCCCCTGTATACGATTCTGACGAGTCAATCGCTCCGTCTGAGGAAATTCCCAAATACCGGATATTGGCAC
>QKAI01000201.1 GCA_003246505.1 Spirochaetaceae bacterium
GGTCCAGAATTCGAATTCCACCGGTCCCGCCTTGGCCGGCTCCGGCTCCTTGCCGCCGTTGGCAAGGACCAGGGGCAGGGAAAGGGTAAGGATCAGGATAGACAATCATATCCGTTTCATAAACAACTCCTTAACAAAAATAGAATTGCCTATCATTCTAGGGATGGTACCCGCCTCCGGGCAACTTCAAATAGGTACCGGGGGGTACCGGAAAAGTACCATCAGTCCTCCATCAGGTGGCGGCACCACTCCTTGAGCCGGGGATCGCCGGCGGCCTTCATGGCGCTCATCCTGTCGTGGATGTCAAGCTTCTCGTAGATGTGGGAGATGTGGTTCTTCACGGTCTGCAATGCGATGAAGAGGCGGTCACCTATTTCCTGATTATCGTAGCCCCGGGAAAGCAGGAAAAGGACATCCCTCTCCCGGCTGGAGAGAAGATCCAGATCGTAGGGGCGGTCGGTGCTCCGCCGGTCGTGGGGCTGGTCCTCCCCGTCCGGGGAGACGAGCTTGGCGATGAGGGAGGGGGTGATGAGCCCCTGGCCCATGTTCAGCGCCCGGATGGCCTGGACCAGATTCTCCGAGGAAGTGTTCTTGAGGATGTACCCCGCCGCTCCCCCGGCCAGGGCGTCGTGGACGTAGACGTCGTCGTCGAAGGTGGTGAGCATCATGATCTTGATGTCCCGGTGCCTTTCGTGGATGATCCGGGTGGCCTCCACCCCGTCCATGCCGGGCATGCGCACGTCCATGAGGATGATGTCCGGCTTCACCCTCTCCACCTGCTCCACCGCCTCCCTGCCGTCCATGGCCAGGGCGGCCACCTCCAGGGAGGGGTCGCTCATCTCCAGGATCACCTTGAGGTTTTCCACGAACAGTTTCTGATCGTCCACCAGGAGCAGACGGATTTTATCCGATGCCATTTGTCCTCTCCCCCCGGGGCGGCAGGGGAATGAAGGCCCGGACCTGGAATCCCCCCGGCCCGCCGCCGTATTCCACCGATCCCCCGGTGCTCTCCACCCTCTCCCGCATCCCGGTCAGGCCCAGGCCCTCCTTCACCGAGGGCGCCCCCTTCCCGTTGTCCCGGATCAGGACCTGCAGGATCCCGTCCTCCAGCCAGAACATGATGTCCACCCGGGTGGCCATGCCGTGGCGGAAGGAGTTGGTCATGGCCTCCTGGATCGTCCTGTAGACTATCTTATCAATTTCCGGCGGGAACTGGGAAGGGGCCTCCCCGTACTCCAGGGTCACCCCGATTCCCGTGGAGGACTCGAAGGCCTTCACCAGCCGGCTGATGGCGGTGAGGCCCCGGTAGTCCGGCTGCTCCCTTCCCCGCAGCTCCCTCATGGACAGGCGGGTTTCCTCCAGGCAGAGGCGGGTCTCCTCCATGGCCCGGAGGATCAGCTCCTTCGCCTCCGCGGGCCTGCGGTCTATCTGTATGGCCCCCGCTTCCAGCATGACCCGTACGTTTGTCAGGGCGTAGCCCACGGAGTCGTGGATCTCCCGGGAGATGCGCCGCCTCTCCCCGTCCAGGGTGCGCGCCTCCAGCTGTTCCGCGTAGTTCTGGTAGCCCAGGTTGGCTTCTATGAGCCGGGCGGCGGCCAGGTCCAGGCGGCGGTTCAGGTCCCTGAGCTCCCTCTGCTTCTCCTGCTGCGCCCTGATATAGCAGGCGGTGAGTCCCGAGAGCAGGGGCAGGAAGAGGAGGATGAGAAGGTCGGGGAAGGGGGCCCCCGCCACGGGCAGGTGGAAGGCGGACCGGTCCCCCTGGAAGAGAAGCAGGGGAAGAACCGTCAGGACCGGGAGGATGCGGCCCCAGGGAAGGGGCAGGTACAGGGCTGTCTCCGCGGTCAGCCCCATCATGAGGAAGGCGCCGATCCAGACGTAGTGCCCCGTGGGGTAGGCGATGAGAAGCACCGTGAGCAGCCGGAAGAGGAGCAGGGGCAGCCGGTTCCGGGAGAGGGTGGTCAGGAGGAGGGAAGAGGCCAGGGAGAGGGCCAGGAGAAGATGGAACTGCCAGAGGAAGCCCTCGTAGATGATGGGGGGGACCCGGCCGGTGTGGAACTGGATGAGGGCCAGGGTGTGGAGGGTGACCGTAAGGGGGACGAGGGCTCTCTTCACTCCTTGATACCCTCCGTGAAGCCCCGCTCCAGATTGGTCTGGATGGACCAGAAGAGGAGGATGACCGGCAGGGCGGTAAGGACCGAGGCGGCCATGATCCGGTCCCAGACGGCGTTCTTGGAGAAGAAGAGGAAGCGGATTCCCAGGGAGAGGGTGCGCAGCCCGGGATAGCTCTTGAGGAAGAGGGAGGCGTAGAGGTAGTCGTTCCAGACTATGATGAAGCAGTAGATGAATACCGTGGTCAGGGCGTTCCGTGAGAGGGGGGCCACGATGCGGAGGAGGATCCCCCCGCGGGAGAGACCATCCATCCTGCCCGCGTCGTCCAGGGTGGTGGGGATGGCCCGGAAGTAGTTTCCCAGCAGGTAGAGGGCCACGGGCAGAACCTGCACCAGATAGATGAGGAGCAGGGCGCAGCAGGTTCCCGCGGCGCTGCGCAGAAGCCCCGCGGAGGCGCTCATCCTGTAGAGGGGCACCGCCATGAGGACCCCTCCCAGGAGGTAGACCATGAGCACCGTCCGGTTGATGAGCCCCTTGCCGGGAAAGCGCATCCTCCCCAGGGCGTAGGCCCCCAGGGAGGCCAGGAAGGTGGCGGTCAGGGCGGAGAGGAGGGAGAGGAGCAGGGAGTTGCGGAAGTAGAGACCGAAGGGGAAGATGTCCGAGGCCTCCCGGTAGCGCCGGAGGATGCGGTTCTTCTGTCCCTGGCTCAGGCCGGCCTCGTCCAGGAGGGTATGCATGATGGGGTAGGGCTCCCGCACGTTCCGCCCCGGATTGATCAGCTCCCCGTAGGCCTCCCCGTTGATCCTGTCCGGGATGAGGGAGGGGTTGCCCCACTCCCAGGAGTATTTGAAGCTGACCGAGAGCATCTGAGCGAAGGGGAGGAGGCAGAAGAGCATGAGGAGGAGCACCGCGAGGAGGAAGAGGAGTCTTTTCACCATCCCAGCACCCTCTTGACGTAGACGGAGATGTACAGAAGCATGATGATGATCTGAATGACCGCCAGGGCCGAGGCGAGGCCCATCTCCATGGCCCCGGTGAAGGCGGTGTAGTAGGTGTGCACCGGCAGGGTGCGCAGATGGGGGGCCAGGAGATAGACCTCGTCGAATTTGCTGAAATTCCAGATGAACCGGATGAGGGAGAGGGCGGAGGTGATGAAGAGGATCTCCGGAACGGTGATGTAGAGGAATTTGTGCCAGGGGCCCGCCCCGTCCACCCCCGCCGCGTCGTAGAGGGACCGGTCTATGACCTGGAGCCGGGAGAGGACCAGGAGGGCGGTGAAGGGGAAATTCCTCCACACGCTGAAGAGGACGATGAAGAGGACCGGCGCTTCGGCCATGAGATTGAACCGGGAGGGGAAGAGCCCGGTCTTCTCCACCAGGAAATCGATGAAGAGGCCGTTCACCGGGTCAAAGAAGAACTGCCATGAGTAGACCTCCGAGATGAGGGGGGCCGCGTAGGGCAGGAGCACCACCGCCAAAACCAGGCGGCGCCCGGGGAAGGGCCGGTTCAGGAGCAGGGCCACGGCCACGCCGAAAAGGGTGGTCCCCAGGGTGGTGCCCGCCGTATAGAGCATGGTGATGCCCAGGGAGCGCCAGAAGATCCGGTCCGAGAGGAGTCCGGCCAGGTTGTCCAGGCCGGTGAAGCTGTTCGCTCCCCCGAGGGTCACATCGAAAAAGGAGAGATACAGGGTATAGAGAAGGGGGTAGAGAGTCAGGAGTCCTATGAGTATCAGGGAGGGAAGGATCAGAAGGCGACCCGTCCTGGCTTCCCTTTCCGGAATGGTCATACCCCCATTATAGGGGGTATCGGGAAATTTTCCTACTCCGTCCGGAACTGTCCGAAGTTATCCTGGAGCTCCCGGACGATTCCGGAGAGCTTCTGGGCCAGCTCCACCATCAATTGCATGGATTTGACAATCTCCCGGGAGCCTTCGGAGGATTCGGCCATCCCCCGGGTGACCACTTCCGATATCTCCTGCACCTGGGTGGAGTTATCCAGCATGATAGAGGTCCCTTCCTTGATCTCCTTGGAGCTGTTCCTTATGACCACGGTCACGTTGCTGATCTCCGTGGTGGATTCCAGGATCTGCCGGCCCCCAATATTCAGTTCCGAGACGGACTGCTCGATTTCGGTGAAGGCGTCCACCGTGTCGGTCACCTCCCGGGCGATCTTTTCGAAGGCCTGGGCGGTTATGTCCACGTTCCTGTCCGTTTCCGCCACCGAGGCGGTCACGTCTTTGATGACCTGGGTGATCTTCTTGGAGGATTCCCCTGAGGAGTCGGCCAGTTTGCGGATCTCCTCGGCCACCACGGCGAAGCCCCGCCCCGCATCCCCCGCGTGGGCCGCTTCTATGGCGGCGTTCATGGAGAGGAGGTTGGTCCGGGCGGCGATTCCGGAGATGGTGGAGGCCATGCTCTGGATCTCGTTGATATTGCTTACCACCAGGCGGAAGGCCTCGGAGGTGGCGCTTATGTTCTCCTTGCCCTCCCGGGCTACCTGGGTCAGGGCCCGGGTGGTCTCCCTCTTGTTCTGGGCCACGGAGTTCACGTTGTTCAGGGAGGCGATCATCTGGGTTATGGCGGCGGTGGACTCCTCCACCATGGCGGCCTGGCCGATGATCTGGTTGTCCATGGATTCGATGTTGGCGGTCATCTGCTCCAGGGCGGTCACGCTCTCGGCGATGCTCATGTCCAGCCCTTCGATCTGCTTCTTCGTGGATTCCAGGTTGGCGCTGATCTGCTCTATGGAACTGGACGTCTCCTCCGTGGAGGAGGACACTTCCATGCGGATCTCGTCGGTCTCCTCAATGGCCTTCTTCACCTCGATCATGAGGAGGCGGAGTTTTCCCACGAAATCGTTGAAGGAGGAGGCCACCCGGCCTATCTCGTTGTCCGAAGTCACCGGAATGGCCACGGTAAGGTCCGCGTCGGCCGCGGCCAGATCCTCCAGCAGGCTCCCCAAGCCGGTGAGGGGATTGATGATGGAGCGGGAGTAGATGATGAAGACGAGGATCTGCATGACCACGAAGCTGACGATGAAGAGGATCATGGGGAGCAAGACCTTTCTTCTGATCTCGCTGTATATGTCGTCCCGGAGTTCGGCCACGATGATCCCCCAACGGGTTACGCCTATCCTCCCCGCCTGGAGCATGGCCGTCCCTTCCGAGGAGTTCCCCAGGAAAAAGTAGGAATCCTGCGTATTGAG
>QKAI01000249.1 GCA_003246505.1 Spirochaetaceae bacterium
GGAGCGTCCGCATCGAAACGGGGAAAGGTCCACAGGCCCTTCCCGATCCCCTCCTGCCTCTGAATGACCCAGAAGGAGATTCTCCCCTCCCCTCTCCGACGGAAGATGATGACCCGGGATTCCAATTCCTCGACGACACGCTTCTTCCTGGGGGGAATGGAAGCGGCAAGCCCCATCTTCAGGGCTTTGCATCCATCGGCGAGGGGGCAGAAGAGACAGGAAGGATTTCCGCTGCGGCAGATAAGCTGCCCCAGCTGCATCAGGGCGCCGTTGAACCGACCCGGATCGCCGGAGGCCCCTATCGCCCTTCCCAGCTCCTCCCGCCAGAGCCGCTCCGTCTCCCGGTCCCATTCCGGATGGGCGCCCAGGCGCTGGCAGATTCGTTTCACATTGGCATCCAGAACGGGACGGGGCTGTCCGAAGGAGATGCTCATCACAGCCCCCGCGGTATAATCCCCGATTCCCGGCAGGGCGGTGAGTTCCCCGTAATCCCGGGGGAAGTCGCCCCCCCGCTCATCAACGATGATCCGGGCCGTTTTGAGAATGTTCCGGGCCCGGGAGTAGTACCCCAGCCCCTCCCAGAACCGCAGGACCTCCCCCTCTTCGGTCCCCGCCAGCGCCTCCAGGGTGGGGAACCGTTCCATCCAGCGCCGGAAAAAGGGGATGACCGCGGTAACCACGGTCTGCTGCAGCATGACCTCGGAGATCCAGACCCGGTAGGGGGAAGTGTCCTCCCCCCAGGGATAGGCGATCCCCTCCCGGCCGTACCACTCCAGGAGTCGGGGCGTTTCGATCAAGGGGCGGTCCTAAAGCAGCTCCGTATCCATTCTCCTGAGCCAGATGTTGGAGGGATCCTTGAACCGGCGGTTGCCGGAAAGGAAGAGATAGAGGCCGAAGCAGAGGATCAGATAGAAGGTGTAGAGGGCGAACACGAGCCATGTGTTGTGGAGAGACCCTTCCAGGGCACCCTTGGCCGGGGCGTTCGCCGTGAGCAGAATGGGTATGACCAGCAGGAACACGATGCCCGAGGCGTACATATAATCCCGGGAGGCGGGGGTTTCGAAATTGGGGTCTATGATGCGCAGAAGGGCAAGGCCGGTGGGCAGGGTCCCCGTAATGGCGCCGTAGCAGAGGACGCTGCGGTAGAAGGCGTTGTCCGAGAAAATGCGCGAGCTGAGCCATATATGGGTCACCGTGGACATGACGCCGCACACCACCCCCAGGATGAGGATGGGAATCCAGTAATCGCTCAGGATGGAGATGGAGATGGCCCCCACCGCGGCGGCCACCATGTAATCCACGGAGAAGCCGGAGATGCGGGTGAGCCGGTCGTTATCCACCACGTACTCTATCTTCATGGCTCCCATCAGGGCCTTGACCAGCATGGCGGTCAGGGCGGAGAAGATGAACATGATCCCCCAGAGATTGACCGCCAGCTCCATGCCCAGGGGACCCACGAATCCCAGGGCCCAAGTTATGACCTTGAGAAGCAGGTAGGTCAGCAGATAGGTGCCCAGGACCAGGGCCAGATTAAAGGAGAGGGGGTCTATGGCTTCGGGAGTGGTGATGTCCGACACGGTGCTGGTGCGGGGTTCCCCCTTCCGCTTCTGCACGCCGGAGCGGACCTGCTCCTCGTTGATCTTGTCGTATTTGCTCCGTTCGAGCCAGCCCTTGCGGAGGCCGTAGTTCACCAGGAAGATACCTCCGAAACAGGCCCAGACGAATCCCAGGGCCCCGAAGGTCAGTCCCACGTCGCTCAGACCGGGAAAGCCCATATGCTCCCAGCCCTTGCCGATGGCGAAGGCCTGCCCCGGTCCCAGGGAGTAGCCCAGGGTGGGGAAAAGGCCGAAGCCGGGGAACAGGTCGGGCATGACCGTGAAAATAAGAAGGAGAACCAGCCCGGTGCCCAGGAAACACTGCAGGGCGTACTGGGTGGTCAGGGTCACCGCGGTGGCCATGACGTCGGGGTTCTTTTTCTTCGCCCTCCTGGGGGAGACCCTCAGGATCATGGAAATGAAGGAAAGATTCAGAAAATGGAAAACGATGTTCTCCAGATTCAGCGTATCGAACCCCAGGGACGGCGCGACCCAGTTGTAATAGGGCAGAAGGATGAAACCGGCGGTCAGGTTGTTGGGGATCAGGTATTTCTGGAAAAATTTGACCCGGGTTCTAATGAAAGTACCCGCAAGAAGTGCAAAGGAGATAACCCCAATATCAAGAAAGATAGTCCATTCGAATTCCATCAGAATCCCTCCTATCCCCCATTGTATAGGATGTTACCTCCTTAGAACAAGCTTTTTTTCGGACAATTTATTCGTCCGGCCCGTTCAGCTCACCCCCCTGGACGGCATTGGGATTTTCCGAAGCGGCGATGCGGCGGCGCAGCTCTTCCTGCTCCCGTTCCTCCCTCTCCCGCTTCTCCCTTTCGAGGCGCTCCTGCTCCTCCGCCTCTTTCTGGCGGGCTTCCATGCGGGCGGTGATCTCCTCGTTCCGGCGGCGTCCCTTCTCTTCGGCCCGCTCCGAGGGGGTCATGTCCGCTTCCCGGCGGAGCGCCAGTTCCCGGGATCCCCTCTCGTCCGCTTCGATCATCTTCATGAACTCCTCGTTGGAGAGAAGTTCCACGTCCATGAGGTGATCGGTAATGCTCTCCAGGAGCTCCTTATGCTTCGTCAGGAGTCCCTTTACCAGGGCGTAGCGCTCCTCCATGATGCGTGAGATTTCCCCGTCCACGTACTCCTGGGTCTTCTCCGAGTACTCCCGGGCCATGGCCCCCTGCTCCAGGAATGAGCCGGACCGCTTGGTCAGGGCCACATTGCGGTATCTCTCGCTCATGCCGTAGTCGGATATGATGCTCCGGGCTATGTCGGTGGCCTTCATGATATCGTTGGAAGCTCCGGTGGAAACCTTGTTATAGATGATCTCCTCCGCGGCCCGGCCGCCCAGAAGAATATCGATCCTGCCTATGAGCTCGTCCTGGGTCATGAGGAAGCGATCCTCCGTGGGCGTCTGCAGGGTGTAGCCCAGGGCGCCCAATCCCCGGGGGACGATGGAGATCTTCTGAACCGGATCCTGATCGGGGGTGAAGGCGGCCACCAGGGCATGGCCCGTCTCATGGTAGGCCACGATCTCCCTCTCCCGGGGATTGATGAGGCGGTTCTTCTTTTCAAGGCCGGCGATGGATTTCTCGATGGCCTCGTCAAAGTCTACCGATATGACCCGGTCCCTGCCGTTGCGAACGGCCAGGAGGGCCGCTTCGTTCACAATATTGGCCAGATCCGCCCCGACGAATCCCGGGGTGGCCTTGGCTATCTCCTTCAGGTCAACCGAATCGTCGAGCTTCACCCCCTTGCTGTGGATCCGGAGGATCGCCTCCCGCCCCAGCAGGTCCGGCTTGTCCACCAGGACCTGCCTGTCGAAACGGCCCGGTCTCAGAAGGGCCGGATCCAGAACTTCCGGCCGGTTGGTGGCGGCCAGAATGATAACCCCGGTGGAGGAGTCGAAACCGTCCATCTCCACCAGGAGCTGGTTCAGGGTCTGCTCCCGCTCGTCGTTGGAGGAGATATTGTTGGCCCGGCTCTTGCCTATGGCGTCAAGCTCGTCAATGAAAATGATGCAGGGCGCCTTCTCCCGGGCCTGCTTGAACAGATCCCGGACGCGGGCCGCTCCGACTCCCACGAACATTTCCACGAAGTCCGCCCCGCTCATGCGGAAGAAGGTGACCCCCGCCTCTCCGGCCACGGCCCGGGCCAGGAGGGTTTTTCCCGTACCGGGAGGGCCGACCAGAAGGGCGCCCCGGGGGATTTTGCCCCCGATCTTGGTGTATTTCTCGGCGTTCTTGAGAAAATCCACCACCTCGACCAGCTCGTCCTTGGCCTCGTCGCAGCCGGCCACATCCCGGAATCGGGTCTGCAGATCCTTCTCTGCCACGATGCGGTTCTGGTTGTTCTGGCCGATGCCCATGAAATTGGCGCCACCCCCCATGCGCTTCATGAGGACGCGCCAGATGATCACGAAAAGGGCGATGGGGAAGACCCAGTAGATCAGGAGTTCCACCCACATGCCGTTGTTCTCGCGCACCGCGTAATAGTCTACCCCGTGCTGTTCGAGGAGGGAGAGGAAATTGGGATCGTTGATGGGGACGGTTCTGAAAACCGTATTGTTCAGCCCGGTGCGGTCCGCCTGCAATTCCCCCAGGAGGGTTATGGGGTCCTGCTGGGTGATCTCGCTTTTCTTGTATGTGTAGCCCGTGTAGTAGGAGGAGGTGATCTTTACCGTCTGGATACGTCCGCTGGCGATATAGTCCTTGAACTGGCTGTAATCGATGGTGGTGTTGTCCGAACTGCCCATGACCAGCATATTGATGATACCCAGAACGGCGACGACCAGAAAGAAATACCAGATGGAAAACCGGAATTTCTTTCCCCCTCCCCCGTTCCCGTTATTGGGGTTGGGAGGCTGGAAACGCTTTCTCCAGTCATCGGGGCCTCCGGAGTCCTTCTTGGGTATTTTTATATCATCCTTGTCTTCTTTGGGCATCGTAAACCTCTTTTTAAGTGCAATGATTTTAATATACGTATTTCATAGTGAAAAGTAAAGAACGACCTGTAAAAGGGAAGTAAACAGATCGTTTATATTCCGATAATGAGAGCCGGGGACGGAGGCCAGGACAACGACCGCCGAGTCAGGACTCTGCGGTCAGCATGGCCAGGCGGTAGCGGACCATGCGCACGATCAGGTCGGCGGGGAGGGGCCTGTCCAGGGGAAACTGAACGGAGCCCTTTCCCGACTTATAGGGCCGGAGCTCTTCGGAAAAGTGCTCGATGACGTCCGGGTGGGGATAGAGGCCCACATGTTTTTTGAAGCCGGCCATCATGATCTGCTGGTCCCGCTTCCCGCCGGGCACCAGGGCAAAGGCGGGAATGGCGTAATTGAAAGTCTGGACCGCATCGGGGGCGGCTCTCAGAATGAGGGAGCGCAGCTCCTCCAGCGCCTTCCGGACCTCGCCGCTTTGATTCAGGATATAGCCATCCATGGGATTGATCTCTGCCATGGGTATAGTTTACTACCGGATTTCCCCGTGGTCAAAGGAAAAGAAGGCCGACTATCTTATGCCCATATCCATAAAAAGGCGCTCCAACCGCTTCACCAGTTCGAAGGAAGCCATCACCTCCTCTTTCCCACGGAAGCGCTCTCCACATTACATCCGAAGGGGATCCCCTTGCGGAGGCAGAAGGAGGCCAGAACGGAAATGGTATTCATACAGAGCTCCATGGACATGTCCAGGGGATTCTCGGAGAGGGAGAGC
>QKAI01000438.1 GCA_003246505.1 Spirochaetaceae bacterium
GGATAAGCTCACCGGACAGGGCCGGTTCGTCCTCTCCTACGGCCGGGAGGGAGCACCCGATTATGCCGAGGAATACGACTTCCCTCTCCAGGGGGTCAATCTGAAAGAGGGCTCCCGGACCTGGGAAGTACTCTGGAACGGAGAGGAGACGGTTACGGTGAAAATGATTCTGGATACCTCCCAGGGCAGGCACCTGATCGGCGAGCTGCCCCGGGGAGGGGAGACGGGATCCGGACCGGTCCGGTTCGAAACCTTCCGCTACGAATAGGGCTCAGACCCCCACCACGGCCATGATGGCCATGAGAAGGACCAGGGTCACCGGGGTGTAAAGCACGAGAAGGTTATTGAAGAAACGGTTCTCCCTCTCCCTTTCCTTGCCCAGAAAGACGGGGATGATGAAGGGAGGGGGTATCAGGAAGAAGATGATGAAGGCGTAGAGGGTCATCCGGTCCAGCTCCAGGATATACCGGGAGGTGATCCAGGCCAGGAGAGCTCCCACGAGGCTTACCGCCGCCAGGCGGGAGAGTATCAGTTTTGCCGCCCCCCTTACGTCCAGGCGGTCGAACTGCAGTTCCGATCCGATAACCAGGAGGATGAGGGGGGTGACGATTTTCGAGAGCATCTCCGCCGCGGAAAGAACCCCCCGGGTCAGAGGCCAGGGAGCCATTCTCCCGTAAAGACCGGTCACATTCAGGATGAGGGCCGCCAGGATGGCCAGAATGATGGGGGAGGAGAAGAAGGATTTAACGATGCCCCCCAGGCTGGCGGAGCCCCGGTTCTGCGACTCCAGCAGGGGCGCATAGACGAACCAGATAAAGAACTCATGGCCCAGCCCCAGGAGCAGGATCCGGGGGAGATTCTCCAGGCCGAACAGGCTTGTGAAGAGGGCCACCCCCACCATGCCGAATTCGAATCCGGTAAAGAAGAACCGGGAGAGGGGGTACTCCCTGAGCAGGGTCTTCTCCAGTATCTTTCCCGCTCCCAGGAGCAGCAGGCACACCAGGAATACCAGAAGGAATAGGAGCAGATAGGAGGGGCGGATCTCCATGGTCAGAAAGGAAAGGAAAAGCACCGCCGGGAGTCCTCCGTTGACGATGAGGGCCTTGAGGGAGGCCACGGCACCTTCGTTCAGAAAGCCGGTCCGGCGGAAAACCAATCCCAGCCCCAGAAGGAGAAAGAGGGGGAAAAAACGAATAAACAGTTCCGATGTCATGGTTTTATTATGAAATGTCCCCTTTCTCTTGTCAATTTCCTTTTCAATGATGATATTGAAAGTATGAACATCAAAGGAGTTTATTTTTATGTATGAACCTAAGGATAGCCGTTACGGCGGCATGACTTATAACCGGTGCGGAAAGAGCGGCCTCAAGCTCCCCCTTGTCTCCCTGGGCCTGTGGCAGAATTTCGGTTTCGACACCCCCCTGGATCTGGTGAAGGAGAAGCTTTTCACCGCCTTCGATCTGGGGATCACCCACTTCGACCTGGCGAATAACTACGGCCCCCCTCCCGGATCGGCGGAGGAGAATTTCGGAAAGGTCATCAATGGGGACCTGAAGCCCTACCGGGACGAGCTGATCATCTCCACCAAGGCGGGATACGACATGTGGCCCGGCCCCTACGGCTGCTGGGGGTCCCGCAAATACCTGACCGCCAGCCTGGACCAGAGCCTCAGGCGCATGGGCCTGGACTACGTGGACATCTTCTACTCCCACCGCTACGATCCGGACACGCCCCTGGAGGAGACCATGGGCGCCCTGGCTGCGGCGGTGAAGCAGGGGAAGGCCCTCTACGCGGGAATCTCCTCCTATTCGGCGGCGAAGACCCGGGAAGCGGCGGCGATCCTCAAGGACATGGGGGTGCCCCTCCTCATCCACCAGCCCTCCTACTCCCTTCTGAACCGCTGGGTGGAGGAGGAGCTTCTGGACGCTCTGACCGAGGTGGGGGCGGGATGCATAGCCTTCTCCCCCCTGGCCCAGGGCATGCTGACCGACAAGTACCTGAAGGGCATTCCCCCGGGATCCCGGGCCAGCAGGGCGGGGAGTTTCAAAAAGGAGTTTCTGACCGAAGAGAACATCGCCCGCTTGAACGGCCTGAACGACATCGCCCGCAACAGGGGCCAGTCCCTAGCCCAGATGGCCCTGGCCTGGGTCTCCCGAAAGCCGGAGGTGACCACCGTGCTCATCGGAGCGAGCAGCGCCGAACAGATACGGGAGAATGTCAAAGCCTTCGATAACAGGGCCTTCTCCGATGAGGAGCTGGCCGGCATCGACCGGTTCGCCCGGGAGAGCGGGATCAACCTCTGGGCCCGTTCGAGTAATGACGGCAAAGAGAGTTAGGACACTTATGCCGGTATACCCGGCGGGACGGTGAGTATGACGAATAAAATCACACCCTGCATCTGGTACAGTGCGGACGGGGGAACCCTCGCGGGTATCCTCTCCTACTACGGTGATCTCTTCGGGGGCGATTTCCAGCCCGGGGCGGTCATCCCCCTGGGAGAGACTCCGAGCGGCCATTCGGAAATGTGCGACGTGACCCTTTTCGGGAGAAGATATACCCTCCTCTGCTCGGCGGAGCCCCACCATCCCCTGAACGATGCGGTCTCCTTCGTCATCGAATGTGCCGGCCAGGACGAAATAGACCGGTACTGGAACTACTTCACCGCCGGCGGAGAGGAGTCCCAGTGCGGCTGGTGCCAGGATCTTTACGGCCTGAGGTGGCAGATTATTCCTGACAATCTGGAGGAGCTGATGTCCCGGCCCGGCGGCTGGGACGTAATGATGGGGCAGAGGAAGATCATCATCGACGAGTATTGACCCCTATTCCGCCTTATCCGGCTTTTTCCTGATCCCGTCCACCAGTTCCAGCAGGCTGGCATAGACCATGAAAATACCGCCCACGGGCATGGAAAGGTAGAAGAATTTCCGGGGTATGCGCAGAACCGACGTCCAGTCATGGGCCAGGACGGTCAGGCGGAATCCTTCCAGGAACAGGGTCCCCGAGAAAACCAGGCCCACCAGGGCGATGAAGATCCGGTAGGGAGAGGCGAAGGACGTCCCCGCTGTCTTCTGGGAGAGCCAGTCGATCATGAAGTGCTCCCTGCGGCTGTACAGGACGGCGGAACCGAGAAAAATCAGCCAGGCGAAGAGAAGTTCCACGATCTCCCCGAACCAGTGGAGGGATATTACCGGGAAGATTCTCGTGAAGACGTTCCCCGTCAGGAGGAGAAAGAGCAGGGCCCCGCAGATAAGGCACAGGGCCTGAAACAGATTTTCGATCCTTCTCTGAATGACAGTCAATGCCGCGAAAGTTTTGTTCATGTTCTTGTCTCCTAGGATATGAGTGACGGCAGGATGAGAGAGATGGCCGGGACATAGGCCACGACGATCAGGACGAGCAGTATCCCTATCAGATAGGGCCAGACCTCCTTCGTCAGTTCCCCTATGGACACGTTGCTTATGCTGGATACGGCATAAAGGCACATCCCCACGGGGGGGGTCAGCAGGCCGAGCATGGACGCCAGGGTCATGATGACCCCGTACTGGACCGGGTCGAGTCCAAAGTGATGGACCAGGGGGAGCAGGACGGGCACCGTTATGAGGAAGACGGCGATCCCCTCAATGAAGCAGCCTAGGATCAGGAGGATGAGGATGGATATCCCCAGGAAGACCTGGGGGCTGCTGCTCAGGGTCGTCATGGCGGTGATCATCTGGTTGGGGATCCGCTGATGGATCAGGAGCCAGCTGAAAAAACCCGCCGAGGCGATGATGAACATGACCCGGACCGTGTGGACGATGGAATTCCACAGAATGTCGGGCAGATCGGAAATCTTGATTTCCCGGTAGACCACGAGGCCCAGGAAGAGGGCGTAGATGGTGGCCATGACCGACGCCTCGGTGGGTGTGAAGAAGCCGGTGAGTATGCCGCCGATGATGATGACCGGCGTTCCCAGGGGGAGCAGGGCTTCCTTGAAACTGACGAGCCACTCCTTGAGCGTGGCCCGGGCCTCCCGGGGGTAATTCCGTTTTCGGGAGATGACATAGACCGCCACCATGAGGGCCAGCCCCATGAGGATTCCCGGAAGGAACCCGGCCAGGAACAGGGCTCCCACGGAGACGCTGGCCAGATTGGCGTAGATAACGAAGGGAATGCTCGGGGGAATCACAGGGCCGATGGTGGAAGAGGCGGCGGTAATGGCGGCGGAGAAGTTTTTATCGTACCCCTGATCCTCCATCGCCTTCATCTCGATCTGCCCGAGGCCGGCGGCGTCCGCCACGGCGGCTCCGGACATGCCGGAGAAGATCATGCTGGCTATGACGTTCACCTGTCCCAGGCCCCCCCATTTGTGGCCTACCGCCGCCCGGGCGAACCGGAAGATGCGGTTGGTGATCCCCCCCGTATTCATAAGGTTGCCCGTCAGAATGAAGAAGGGAATCGCCAGCAGGGTAAAGGATGTGGTGGAGGCATACATCCTTTGGGCGAACATGGCCAGATTCTGGGCGTCCCCCAGAAGTACGAATGTGATTATCGATGTTATCCCCATCGCCGCTGCAATGGGAATTCCGGCCAGGATACACCCGATAAGCAGTGCAAAAATTAAAAGCGCAGTCATATGTATATCTCCACCCCGTTTCCCTATTTTTTCTGAATTTTCTCAACCATGGCAAGGAAGGTGTCCATATTGTCCTTGCCCACGGAGGCCTGCATCTTGGTGTAGGCCGGTCCCATCATAGCCTTGAAGGGGGCCAGGTCCACGAAATCGACCTGCATGCCCAGTTCTTCCAGGGCCTTGATCTGATCGGACTCGGCGTCCTGCAGGGTCTTTCTCATCCAGTTGCCCGCGTTGACGCTCTCCTCACGGATGATCTGCTGCTGCTCCGGGGTCAGTTTGTCCCAGGTCTTCTTGCTGATCACGTGGACCATGGAATTGTAGGTGTGACCCGTCATGGTCATGAATTTCTGGGTTTCATAGATCTTGTTGGAGTAGATGACAGAAACGGGATTCTCCTGCCCGTCGACGACGCCCTGCTTGAGGGCCATGGGCAGTTCCGCCCAGGCGATGGTCTGGACCACGGCGCCCAGGGCTTCCATGGCGGACTGGTTGGACAGTTCCGGGGGAGTGCGGATTTTAAGGCCCTTGGCGTCGGCGGGGGAGAGGATGGGGCGGACGCTGTTGGTCAGGTTCCGGAAGCCCCACTCCCAGTTGGAGAGGAATACGAGGCCCTGGGACTCCAGATCCGGAGCCGCCCAATCCAGGAAGGGGCCGTCCAGCACGTCGTAGGCCGTTTCG
>QKAI01000083.1 GCA_003246505.1 Spirochaetaceae bacterium
TCGATTATGTTAAGGGCGGGGGCGGATCGGGGGACGTCACCGTCTCCCATATCACCAATCTGTACGATGGGTTTAAGCAGCTTTCCGACCGGGTAACTCTCTTTGAGGATCTGGCCGATTTCTACAGGGAGGATGTACGGATCCAGTACGGGAAGGGGCGTAAGCCCGGCCTGACCGTGGAGCCCGAGCTGCCCCTGGACCTTCTGGAGCGGGCAGCCCTGTTTACGGACACGGCGATTATCTCCCTCTGCCGTTTTTCCGGGGAGGGATGGGACAGAAAAGCCTCCGCCGACCAGGATGAGATTTTCAGTGAGCCCTGGGTCAGGGAAACGGCCCGCCAGTCCCAGGAAATATTCGAGAGGGGCGATTTTTATCTGAGCCGCGCCGAGGAGAGACTGATCGGCGCCGTCAAGTCCCGGTTCCGCCGGGTTATCGTGAATATGAATGTGGGCGGCATGGTGGACAGCTGCTGGTTCGCCGACGACGGGGCCATCCATGGTGTGCTCATGTCCTGGCAGGGGGGAATGGAGGGCGGTCTCGCCGCGGCGGAGCTGCTCTGCGGCCTGGGTAATCCTTCGGGCAAGCTGGTGGATACCTTCGCCCGGGAGCTGGCGGACTATCCCTCCACGGCGACCTTTCACGAATCCCGGGACTATGTGGACTACACCGATGACATCTACGTGGGATACCGCTATTTCGAGACGATTCCCGGGGCCTCGGAGAGGGTGAACTATCCCTTCGGATTCGGCCTCTCCTATACGGATTTCTCCTTCGAGCCCCTCTCCGCCGGGGAGCGGGACGGTGTTATTGAGGTGGCAGTGAATCTCATCAACCGGGGGCCCTGCGAGGGGAGGGAGGTCCTGCAGCTCTACTCCCAGGCGCCCCAGGGGCGTCTGGGCAAACCGGCCCGGGAGCTCAAAGCCTTTGCCAAGAGCCGGCTTTTGAAACGGGGGGAAGGGGAAATCCTGACCCTCTCCGTCCCCGTGGCGTCCCTGGCCTCCTATGACGACCAGGGCAGGATCAGAAAGTCCGCCTATGTCCTGGAGAAGGGGGAATATACCCTTTTCCTGGGGAACTCCCTGAGGGAGGGCGTTGTGCTGGATTACACCTACACCGTTCCCGAAGACCGGGTGGTGGAGCAGCTGGAGCCGCGCCTGGTTCCCGCGGGGCTGAAGAAGAGGCTTCGCCCGGACGGGAGTTACGAGGAGCTGCCCACGGGAGAAGGGAACGATCCCTGCTATACCGGCCTGGAGCCCCAGGACGTCGCCCAGTGGCAGGGCCTGGCCCCCCAGAGCCGTTTCGAGGACTACCGGCCCGTGAATCACTGGGGAGAGGATACGGGCCTGATCGATGTCTGGGAGGGGCGGGAGAGCCTGGAGAAATTCATGGACCGCCTGGATGAGGACGACCTGATCCACCTCGTGGGGGGGCAGCCCAACCGGGGCGTGGCCAACACCTTCGGATGGGGCAACATTCCCCGGCTGGGCATACCGAACGCCATGACCGCCGACGGGCCGGCGGGGGTGAGGATCTCCGAAAAGTGCGGGGTCACCACCACCGCCTGGCCCTGCGCCACCCTCCTGGCCTCCACCTGGGACGGGGAGATGCTCTTCGCCGTGGGCGAAGCCGGGGCGAAGGAGATGGAAGAGAATAACCTGGCCGTCTGGCTGACCCCGGCGGTCAATATTCACAGAAGTCCCCTGTGCGGACGGAATTTCGAGTACTACTCTGAGGATCCCCTGGTGGCGGGAAAACTGGCCGCCGCCATGGTAAGGGGAATCCAGTCCCGGGGCATTGCCGCCACGGTGAAGCACTTCGCCTTCAACAACAAGGAGACGAACCGGAAGGAGAGCGATTCCCGCCTCTCCGAAAGGGCGGCCCGGGAGATCTATCTCAAGGCCTTCGAGATCATTGTGAAGGAGGCCGATCCCTGGGCCCTCATGTCCGCCTACAATATGGTGAACGGGCACAGGACCTCCGAATGCCGGGAACTGCTGGAGGATATTCTCCGGGGGGAGTGGGGATTTACCGGCGTGGTGACGACGGACTGGTGGACCAGGGGGGAGCACTACAAGGAGGTCAAAGCGGGCAATGATATCAAAATGGCCTGCGGCATGAACGAACGGCTCAAGGAGGCCCTGGCCAAGGGGCTGATCTCCCGGGAGGAACTGAAGACTTCCGCCCGCCGGGTCCTGGAGCTGCTGCTCCGGGTTTAGGCGATAGGAACCACCCCGGAAACAAAAAGACCCGGAGCGCCGTGCCCCGGGTCTTTTTGTTTCTTATTACGTTAACAATGGAAGGGGCGGGACTAGAGCCCGGCCGCCGCGCTGGCTCCGGCAATACGGCCGAATACCATCGTATCGGGGATGGCGTTACCGCCGACGCGGTTGCCCGCGTGGATGCCGCCGGTTACCTCCCCCGCGGCATAGAAGCCGGGGATGGGGTTTCCCTCTCCGTCCAGTACCTGGGCGCTGCTGTTGATCCTCAGACCGCCCATGGTGTGGTGGATGCTCGGCTTGCGGGGCGTCGCCCAGAAGGGGCCCACGTCGATTTTCTGGCCGAGCTTGACCTTCCCGAAATCCCCGTCCTCCCCGGCATCGCAGAAGGAGTTGTACTTCTCAATCTCCGCCACGAAAACCTTCGGATCGGCCCCGAACTGCTTCGCCAGATCCTCCAGGGTATCCGCCCGGTAGATGCTGTGGTCCTTAATCAGCTCGTCGATGGAGTTGCCCCAGATATTCTGTCCCCCCAGCTGGGGATCCCCGGAGGAAAGCTGATCCCCCACGATCCAGAACATGCCATCGGTCTGCTGGAGGGCCGCCTTGGCCAGAACGTCCCGGCTCTCGTACTCGGAAACGAATCTCTTCCCTTCCTTGTTGACGAAGACCTGATCATCGGCGCTGCCCCAGACGCCGCCGCCCAGGGATCCGGTAACCGGGTGGGAGCTGGGCATGAGCTGTATGTAACCCATGCCTACCAGGTCCGCGCCGGCGGCCTTGCCCATGATAATGCCGTCACCGGTTGCGAGGGCCGTATTGGTGGTGGGCATGTCCTCGGTCAGACAGCCCCAGTAGTTATCATATTCCATGGCCATCTTCGGATTGGCGCCGTAGCCGCCGGTGGTCATGACAACGCCGCTTTTCGCCGTGAGGATGACCTTGGTCCCGTCCGACTTACGGGCGATGACCCCGGTGACGCGGCCCTTCTCCAGGACCAGTTCCTCCGCCTTGGTTTCCAGCATGAAGTCCACGTCGAATTTCTCGCAGGAGTTCTGCAGGGGCACGATGAACCCGTGGCCCACGGTCGAGCTCAGGGAGTGCATGCGGGGCCAGAGACCGCCCAGGACGGTGCTTATGGAATCGAGAATTTTCGTGTTCTCATCGTAGGAGACGAGCCATTCCAGGGAATCGAGGGCCCGGGAGGTCAGGGTGTACACCAGATCGAAATCGCCGTGGATCGTAGTCCCGTCCATGCCCGTTCTCTTTCCCGCCTTATAGGTCTGGATGGTATGGAGTTCCACGCTGTCGAAGAGCTTGGACGTGTCCCCCTTCAGGTACTCCCTTATCTGATCTTTCAGAACGAGGAATATGGGGCGGAAATCCGCATCGATGGTGGACTCGTCCGTAGCCAGAATGGATTCCAGCTCCCTGATCTGGGAAGGATCCATTGCCACGGAGGCCTGGCGGACGGGATCGTAACAGTTGTAGGCGCCCCCCGCGCGGATCGTGTTGCCCCCCAGGGCGGATCCCTTCTCCAGAAGGATGACCTTCGCCCCGTTGGTGGCAGCGCTCAATGCCGCCGCCAGGCCGGAGCCGCCGCCGCCGATGATGATCACGTCGGCGGTCTTCTCAATATCCTTGCCCGCTTCGGCCGCAACGCCGTTTCTGGCTCTGAGGGCATTCACATCGCCGCCGGCCTGCTCCACGCAATCGGCGACCGCCTCAAGGACGGCATGGCTGGAGTTCGTGGCGCCGCTTACGGTGTCCACGTTCAGGGTCTGACCCTTGATGATCTGCTCGGGTATCTTCGTGAGGGCCGGATCGGATATCCCCGGAGTTTCCCTGTTAGCTCCGACGGTAATGGATTTGATTTTCTTGGCGGTGAATTCCACGGTCACCGGAACCATACCCCCGTTGCCCATCTTTTCCGCAGTATAGGTACCGGCCGTGTACGTTCCCGTCTGATTCTTCGCGCATCCCGCGGCCAACAGCACAATAGCCGCAGCAAGCAGGAGAGACAGGACTCCCGTTCTTTTCTTCATAGCATCCTCCTTAAGATGTCTAATCGATAACATAGTATCGATAAAATATTATCATTAAGAGGTGGGCCGGTCTGTTGCGCCCGCTACACAGGGAGCAATTAATCAGGCATTCGCATGATTCTCCTTCCCCTTGTCCGGAGAGGCAGGGCTGATTTAACCTTCGGTCACGATTCTCTTCAGGGCGGGGTAGTCACGGATCGTGATTTTGCCCCGGTTGATCTCGATAATTCCTTTCTGCTTGAGCCTCTGCAGGTATTTGGATACGTTCGTCCTGTCCAGGGCGATGAAGGAGGCGATTGTGTCCTGGGTGGCGGTGATTGTTAATTCCTCCCCCCCCTCGGGCGGACGCCCTGATGCGGATGGGTTGCCGGCGCTGCTGTAGAGAAAACTCGCCACCCTCTTGCATCCGTCGGAATAGAGGAGGTTGGCCATATCGTACTGAAGGGAAATGGCCAGATCGTCGTAGAAGGTCAGGATCTTGAACATGATTTCGGGATTCTCAATAAGAAGGGATTCATACTCCCCCTTCGTGAATCCCTGTAACTCCACTTCCGGATAGGGTTCGAATCGGAAGAGGCTTCTCGCCGGTTCCAGCTGGGTTCTCGAATACATCTGCAGGAGACTGCCCTCTTTCAGTACCGCATTGACCTTCTCATTGCCGTTTGGTTTGCTCATGAGAAGGCGGCAGCATCCGGACCTTACGTAATAGGCGTGGAAGGGCTTGCTGAGCAGTTCCTCAAAGCTCAGGGATTTACGGATATTTTTTATTCTGGTTGAGTATTTAAGAAAAACATCCCCATATTCGGAGAAGTTATTGTTCAGATTTCTGTATAATAGGGGCATAGGATCATTTCCTGATGATAAACATTTTCGCATCCCCTGTCTCCGGCTGTGGACTGTGAAACGACAGAACCGGTGACCGGCGACTATCGAATAGGGATATTCTATGGCATGGCATACAAAAAAAGGCAAGGTAACACCTTGCCTTTAAATAAATAGCAGGGGAAGGACTCGAACCTCCG
>QKAI01000229.1 GCA_003246505.1 Spirochaetaceae bacterium
CGGACAGGCGGATTACGTCGTCAGTACCGCCCTGCAGGAGAATTTCGGGATTGCCGTGGTGGAAGCCCTCTCGGCGGGGGCCCTCCCCCTGCTTCCCGATCGCCTATCCTATCCGGAACTGCTGGGCGAGGATTTTTCCGACTTTCTCTACCGTTCCGTGGATGATCTTGTCCGACTCTTCAAAGAATGGGAAAATAGGCCTCCCTCCCCTTCAAGGCGGGAATCCCTGCGCTCTTCCATGGATCGTTTTTCCCGGGTACGGACCGTTCCCTTACTGGATCAAATGCTGGAAAATATGTCATCATAGGCTAAGGGGAAGTTCATGGCCAGAAAAGAGAAGAAACCGGGGGAAACCCTTTTCGAAGAGTACTACTCCCGCTGCTGGGGCGACCGCTGGCCCGGGCTGCGGGAATCCCTTTTTAAGGAGATAGACCATTACCACCTCTCCGACGGCCTGCTGCAGCCCTACTATCTGGACGAGGCCTCCCTTTATCCCGCCCGGGAACTGGATGTCCAGCCCGGAGATGAGGTTCTTGATATGTGCGCCGCCCCGGGGGGGAAATCCCTTATCCTGGCCACGGCCCTTCAGGGGACGGGCTCGCTGACGGTTAACGATCTCTCCCCGGACAGGAGACGGCGCCTCAAACAGGTCATGGAGGATCACCTGAAACCGGAATGGCGGGAGAATTTACGCTATACCGGATTCGACGGCTCCCTCTGGTACCGCCACGAGCCGTCCCGCTTTGACCGGATACTGCTGGACGCCCCCTGTTCCTCGGAACGGCATGTTCTCAACTCCCCGGAGCATTTGAAGAAATGGTCCCCCGGGAGAATCAAAAGCCTGGCCCCCCGCCAGTTCGCCCTGCTCTGCTCCGCCCTGGATGCGGTAAAGCCCGGCGGCCTGATCGTCTACAGCACCTGCGCCCTGGCCGACGAGGAGAACGATCTGATAGTAGAGAGGCTCATGAAGAAAAGAAAGGGCCGATTCGTCACCGAACCGGCCCTCTTTGACAGGGGGGAAGAGACCCGTTACGGCAGGCATATCCTGCCCGACCGGGATAGGACAGGCCCCATCTACTACTGCCGGATCCGGCGTTTAAACGGGGACTAGGCTTCCCCGGTCCGGTTTTCCAGCCGCTCCCGGGCCCACAGGGCATAGGTTCGGACTTTCTTGTCCGGATCCTCGCCCAGTTCCCTTATGAGGGCGAGGCTTCCCGGGGAATCCAGTTTCTCCAAAGCCCGGATCATGCCCACACGCACCGCACCGGAGGGATCGTCCGCGGCCAGGAACACCGCCTTAAGGGTCTCCCGGTTCTCCAGGGAAATCAGCTGTTCCACCGCCCGGGTCCTCTCCTGCTGGTCGGGACTGCGGAGGGAGGCGATGAGTTTATCCGTATATCCCCCCTCCTCCAGAATCTCCTCTATCAGCTTGCGCGCCTCGGTGGACTGCTGTTTTAACAGGGCCGCCATGGGTTCGTCCATGGAGAGGCTCAGCCTGAGGAAGACCGGCTTCAACTCCTTTCGGAAGGCGGGATCGGCCTTAAGGAAATTCCCGATAAGTCCCTCCATATAGTTCGGATCGCTCCTGTGGGACAGGAGGGGAATAATCCCGGACCGGGCGGCTTCGTTTCGGGTCATATAGGAAAAGAGAAGATCCAGGGATCCCCTGTTCTCCGAATTGATCAGGCCCAGTATGACGGCCTTTTTCACATTCTCCGACTCTTCGGCGCTGAATAGAAGCTCCCCCACCACCTCGCGGATATCCTCCTCGTCCAGATCCATGAGAAGGGATACGGCGGTTGTCCTTACCCTCTCGTCGGGATCGTTCAGGAGGGGAAGTCCGTTGGCCACATTCAGCTCCCCCATGCCGTAGAGCTTGGTCAGGGCGGCCCGGCGGATATCCCAGTCCCGGTTGCCCAGAAAGGCGAAATACCGGTCCCGGCAGGACTCCCCCAGGGAGAGGGGCAGGGCATAGATGAGGGACCGGTGGATATCACCGTCGCAGGCGTCGAAGAGGACGTGTGCGAGGTTATTCAGTTTCTCCCGGTCAAAGAGCTCCAGATCGGCGGAGAGGGCCAGCAGCTCATCCTCGCCGAGGAGGGGCAGATGCTCCAGAATCATCTGCAGGGTATAATCCAGATGAAGAGCCGCCATAACGATGAGCACGTCCCCCCTCAGGGAGGGGGGATTTCCCTCGTTCAGGAGCTGCTCCGTGAGAGGGGACAGGAGCAGGGAGGATTCGTAGGAAGAGAGCCGGTAACGGACCAGTTCCCGGCAGAAGTCCTGTCCCTTTTCCAGAAGGTAAAGAAGGTCGTCAAGATAGTAATACTCCCGTTCCGGCGGGATGGAGGAGAGGAGGATCTCCATGAGCAGGGGATCGTCCTGGTATTTCTTCAGTTCCATGGCCTTGAGCCGGTGGCAGTCGTCCGATCCGCTCCCGTCTATGGTGCGTACCGCCTCCCGGTAGATCTCAAGGGAATTTTCCGTGCCGTAGGGATCCCGGTTAAAAACGGTTTCCCCCAGTTTCAACAGCCATTTCAAATCCCCCCGTCCGGCCAGGAGCCGGGTCGCCGCCAGCAGGGATCCCTCCCGGTCCCAGGGAAAGTCGTTAAAAAAACCGGTCACGTTTACCCTGACCGCCGCCGCCAGGAGTCCGGTCTTTCTTTCGTAGTCGGTCCTGTCCCCCCGGTGCAGTTCCCGGGCCAGACGGCTCAGGACGCCCTTGGCTTCAAGAAAGAGGGCCGCTTCCCTGACCAGGGAGGAATCCTCCGATTCCAGGAATTCCAGGGCCAGGTTTTCGTCCCGGTCCGATTCCCTGTCCATGAGGGAGAGGTAGTGGAGAGCCTGCTCCGTGGACATGAGGGCGGGGTCGATCTTTTTCAGATCCCCGTAATCCCGGTTTATGCGCAGGGCGGCGGACTGGCGGACCGTGCGGCTGGGATCGTTAAGGAGAATATGCTCCAGAATCTCATACCCCTCTTCCCTCCCGGAAAAGAGGGCCTTCTCCACAAGGAGCTTACGTATAGGTTTGTGGGGATCCTTGAAACCGCCCAATATGATTTTGAGGGATAGTTCGTCCTCGTAATGGACCAGGATGTTGTAGGCGAAATAGCGGACATCCCCCAGGGAAGAGGCGAGAAGCTCCCTCAGGCTCTTCTTATGCTCCGAGAACAGGGCCGCCGCCCTTTTCCCGTCGAAGGGAGTGCTGGCGCAGCTCTTTCCCAGGGTCTCCAGGGTAAGCACCACGTCCTCCCCCAGATTCTCCCGAAAAACATGGAAAAGTTTCCTTCCGGTCAGGCTGTGGAGAAAGCAGGGATAGAGATACTCCCCGGGAAAATGACTGGATATGAGATTGTACCATTTGATCCCTCCCGTCTGAAGCAGCTTCTCCACCCAGAGGTCGCCGATTTCGCTTCTGCGGTACAGGGGGGATTCGGGATCCCCCAATCTTTTCTCCACATCCCGGTAGTAACGGATCAGCTCCTTCTTTTTCAGGTTGCCCCGGTAGAGTTCGCCCCGGTTGATTTTTCCCAGCTTAGCCAGAAATATGAGTCTGGCCGTTAACCGGTAGATGAGAAAGAGGAGAAGCGGCAGGGGGAGAAGGAACCAGAGCGGGGATATCCCTTTGAGAAATTCCATCACATTATACTCCTTGCGTAGGGACTTTTCTATTTCATCCTGCCGAGGGCCCGGGAGGCGACGCGGCAGACAGAGTCGATATAGGTAAGCCTTTCCCCGTCATAGCCCCGCTCACCGGGGCTGTTGAGAATAAGCAGAATGGTGGTCCTTTCCCCGCTGGCCAGGGGATAGGCGACGGCGCTGTTCATGCCCGGCCGCAGAAAGAGGGAGGCAAAGCGGGATCTCCCCTCCCCCTGGCACAGGACGTAATCGCCGCACTCCCCCAGGAATCGGAGGATATCCCCGTCCAGGTTAAGGGCGTAATCATCCTGTCCGCCGTGGCTGCAGGAGAGGGACGCCAGGGTCCCCTCCCCCTTGCCCGCGCAGATAAGGGAAAAGGCGGATTCCGTTTCGTAGCAGGTCCTTTCGGTAAGGCAGTCGAACAGCTCCTGCCGCGTCCGGCAGGAAGCGATGAGTGATGAGGTTTCTGTGACGGCTTTAATCAGCTCCATCGGAATATTTCACCATCCTGCCGCTGATGGCATAAAGATGTCCCGAATCGTCGACCAGGACAAGATTATCATCGTCGGTTACTTCCATTACAGGATAAACTTTGCCGATTGTCAACCGGCGGGACGCCTCTTTGTAGGGATCGTTCAGGTCCAGGAACAGGCCGCCCTTCGCCTGGTCGCATTTTTCTTCGAAATCATCGGGGAGGGTCACATAGAAGAGGGGCTTCATTCTAGATGAATTCCTCCAGCTCCTGTATCGCCTTGAACCCCCTGAGCTTGACTATGGCCTTCTCCTGGATCTGGCGGACCCGCTCCCGGGTGATGCCCATGATGCGCCCCGTCTGTTCCAGGGTGAGCGGCGTCTGCTGATTGAGCCCGTAACGGAGCTGGATGATTCTCATCTCCCGTTCGGACAGCTGGCTGAGCACCTCGTTAAGGGTTTCCTGGATATTGCTGTTGAAGACCGCGTCCATGGGCTCCCGGGTCATATCGTCCTTTATAAGCTCGGAAAGGCGGGTCATATGGTCATCGTCCACGGTGGTATCCAGACTGGCCGTCTCCTGGGAGAGCTGAATGACTTCCTTGACCTTTTCCACGTCTATGCCCATCTCGTCGGCCAGCTCCTCCTCGGTGGGGTTCCTTCCCAATTCCTGGGTGAGCTCCTTGGCCACGTAATAGCACTTCTTTATGGAGTTGAGCATATGGATGGGAATGCGTATGACCCGTCCCTTATCGGCCAGGGACTTGATGATAGCCTGACGGATCCACCAGGTGCCGTAGGTGGAGAAACGGCATCCCCGGGAGTAGTCGAACCGCTCCACCGCCTCGATAAGGCCTATGTTGCCCTCATTGATCAGATCCAGAAAGGACATGCCCCGGTTCTGATACTTCTTGGCTATGGAGACGACCAGCCTCAGATTGGACTGGATCATTCTGTTCTTGAGTTCGTAAAGCTCGTCGTTCATGGGGGCCAGGGCCGCGTCATAGGTTTCCTGGTCAAGCTCGCCTTCGCCCAGCTGCTCCTCCATGGTCTCCAGGATTTCCTTGATGTCGTCGATCCTTTCGCCTATCTCCTGCTCCTGATCCACAGTGAGGAGACTGTAGCGGGATATCTGCTTCAGATAGAGGGCAAGGGGGTCGTTTTCGCTCTGCT
>QKAI01000295.1 GCA_003246505.1 Spirochaetaceae bacterium
GGCCAGGACCGGAACTGGAAGTTCCCTCTGCAGAAACCCGATGAAGTCCTTACGGGGAGGCCGGGAACCCTTCTCCTTGCGGGTCTTGGGATGGAGGACAAGATAGTCCGCCCCCCCCTCCACCAGGATCCGGGAGAAGGCCAGCAGTTCCGCTTCATCCTCCCTCTCCCCCAGGCGGATCTTCGCCGAAAGGGCTATCTCCCGGGGGAGAATCCCCCTCAGCCCCTTCATGATCTCCCCCGCTTTTCCGGGGGATTTCATCAGGGCGCATCCGGCTCCGTTTTTCATGATATGGGGGGCGGAACAGCCCATGTTCACGTCAATCCCTGCCGGATTCAGAAGGGCCAGCTTTTCCGCCGCCCTGGCCAGATCCCCGAGTTCCCGGCCCACCAGCTGGAAGACAAGCCGGTCCGCCCCGGGCACGGGGGTATCGTAGTACCGCTCCATGGGGCCGCCCTGGTTATAGAGGCGGGCGTCGATCATTTCCGAATAGAAAAGGTCGCAGCCGCCGTAGCCATCGATCAGAAGGCGGAACCCCCCATGGGTCAGATCGGCCATGGGGGCCAGAATCAGGGTATGCCGGTCCGGCGTCAGGGGTATCTTCATCGTTTCTCCGGCGGAAATCATAGCACATCGCCGATTTTTGGGCAAAGCCTGAAGAGGGACGGGGCGCGGATTCCGACAGTGGGCCTGCCCTTTTTAATCGTAAAAGTGCATCCAGTTTAATCCGGCGAAGGACAGGGACCAGGGGATCAGCGAGGCTGCCAGGATCAATGAATTAATCCCCCAGGCATTTGAGAGGGATGAGAATCGGCTATCCCTGCCCCCGTAAAGGAGCGGGGAGATGATTGACGTCACGAAGGTCAGAAAGGAGAATCCCGTAAAGCCCCGGATCCCGAAAAGGGAAAGGGGGCGAAAAAAACTGAGGGCGCAGCTTAGTATGGTGGAGACGATAAAGAGGTACCGGGCCATCTGGAGGAATTCGAATTCCTTTCTCCCTCTGAACACGAGAATCGGCAGCAGCAATGGGAGGGAGATCAGGAGATCGATGAAAGCATCAATCAATCGGTTTCCGGACAGGGACAGGAGCAGGAAGTTTAATCGGAATAACTCAGGCTGGCGTATACGGCCCAGTATATAGGAAAGGACCAGAATCGAGAAAGAGATTAGAAAGGACAGGGGGAGTATCGGGGAAGGCTTCCTTAACATATTCCTACCATATTGTATCCCATTATGTCATAATCACAATGGAAATGCATGAAAAAAGCTCTCCCCTCCGCTGATATCCCCCCGCCCGCTTAAAAAACAAATCATTCCTTAAAGAAAAAAAATCCCCTTCCGAAATTCATACTATGATCAGAGGATTATATACGGCGGCCAGCGGCATGCAGGCCCAGGAACATCGATTGGACGCCCTTTCCAACAATCTGGCCAATGTGGATCTGACCGGATACAAGCGGGACGTTTCCGTGGAGAAGGCCTTCCCCGAACTGATGATCCGCCGCTTTGACCGGGAGAGCACCATCGCCTTTCCCATGGGCAGCGTGAATACGGCCCCCGTGGTGGGCAAGCTGGGCACCGGGGTCGAGTACAACGAGACCTTCACCGTGTTCGAGCAGGGCGCCCTGAAGGAGACCTCCAACCCCTTTGATCTGGCCCTGGAGGACGAGGGCTTCTTCGCCGTACAGACCAACGACGGGGAAAGGTATACCCGCAACGGCTCCTTCGTCCTGGGAAAGGAGGGTTACCTTCTGACCAAGGACGGTTATTTCGTGGAGGGGGAGAACGGCCCCATCCAGCTGAAGCTGAATAATTTCACCATTGACAAGCAGGGCCGGATCTGGCAGAACGCGGACCTGGCCGACGATCCGAACCGGCTGGTCTCCATGGATGAGAACGAATGGACCAACACGGAGCTGGTGGACACCCTCAAGGTTGTGACCTTCGACCGGCCCCGGCACCTCATGAAGCAGGGCAACTCCCTGTGGGCCTCCACGGAGGTTTCCGGCGAGGCGAGGATCGCCGAAGGGTCCGACAGGCCCGGCGTCATCCAGGGATTCCTTGAAGGGTCCAACGTCAACTCCGTGAGGGAGATGGTGAACATGATAGAAGTCAACCGGGCCTACGAGGCCAACCAGAAGGTGATCACCACCCACGACAGTCTTCTGGACAAACTGATCAACAGCGCGGTCCGCTACTAGGACCGGGATTTAGAGGAGGATTAGAGCCATGATGAGATCCCTGTGGACGGCCGCTTCGGGCATGAACGGGCAGCAGTACAATATCGATACCATTTCGAACAACCTGGCCAACGTGAATACCAACGGGTACAAGCAGGTCCGGGCGGAGTTCGAGGATCTCATCTACATGACCTCCCGCCTCGCCGGCACCCCCGCCACGGAGCAGACCGTGGTTCCCGAGGGCATCCAGGTGGGACACGGTACCCGGGTCGCCGCCACCCAGAGGATCTTCGAGCAGGGCTCCCTCCAGGCCACGGCGGTCCCCTCGGACATGGCCATCGCCGGGGAGGGCTTCTTCCGGGTGAAGCTGCTCGACGGCAGCTGGGGCTACACCCGGGACGGATCCTTCCAGATCGACTCCAACGGGCAGTTCGTCACCTCCAACGGTTATATGCTCCAGCCCAACCTGATCATGCCCGAGGGCTTCCAGCAGGAGAGCATCGCCATCAGCCAGGACGGACGGGTGACGGTAAGGGTGAACGGCCAGCAGGACCCGTTGGAAGTGGGGCAGGTGAACCTTTACCGCTTCGTGAATCCCGCCGGCCTCCAGGCGGTGGGGGAAAATCTCTTCAAGATGACCAATGCCTCCGGCGATCCCATAGGGGGGCGTCCCGGGTTCGAGGGCATGGGCCGGATCCAGCATAAGTTTCTGGAAAACTCCAATGTTTCCATGGTCAAGGAGATGGTGAATATGATCGTCGCCCAGAGGGCCTATGAGCTCAACTCAAAGGCGATCCAGACCTCCGACTCCATGCTCCAGACCGCGAACAGCCTCAAGAGGTAGTGTAGATGGATATCAGCGCCGCCGCCCTGAACGGGTATGACAATACGAAAGCCGCCTCCCAGATGGAATCCCTCAAAGCGGCGGGCCGCTATTCGGAGAGGGAACTGGGCCAGATGAAGGAGTCCTGCAAGGATTTCGAGGCTATCTTCATCAAGATGATGCTGGACTCCATGAAGGCCACAGTCCCCGAAAGGTCCCTTTTCGGGAAAAACCAGGGGGAGGAGTATTTCGAGGACATGCTCTACGACGAGTATGCCAAATCCATCTCCCGGACCGATACCTTCGGAATCTCCGATGCCATGTACCGACAGATGACCGCCCAGATGAAGGGCGGCCTCTACTCCTAGGCAGCACAAAACTTCACCGATTCTACACGAAGATACTCTTTTTAATATAATTTCCGTATATAAAAGTAGACATGAGGGGTCACTCATTTTAGTGTTAGTTGGTTGTTAGTGATATATTTGCCTTAAACAGCGTGATTTAGAGGAAAATATCCCTTTTTTTTTGTTTTGGCACGGCTCTTGCAATACTTATGGGCAGGAGAGGTATAAAACTATGAAAAAAGAGAAGAAGAACTACAACCCCGAGTTGAAAGCATATATGAACGACGTGATCAAGTACAAGCTTCTTACTCCGGAAGAGGAGAAAGAGCTTTCCCAGCGTGTTCTTCAGGGTGACGAGGCCGCCCGGCAGAGATTGATCAATTCCAATCTCAAACTGGTCATCAAAATCGCTTTTGCCTATAGAAACCAGGGAATGCCCATCATGGATCTGATTCAGGAGGGGAACCTGGGGCTTATCCGGGCGGTGGAAAAGTTCGACGGTGACCGGGACGTCCGTTTCTGCACCTACGCCTCCTGGTGGATCAAGCAGGCGGTTACCCGGGCCCTTGTCAATAAGAAGAGAACGATCCGCCTTCCCCACAGAAAGGAAGAGGCGATCAGAAAAATACAGTCCGTCATAGACGATTATCAGGGCGAGTTCATGGCCATGCCCTCCATAACGGAGATCGCCGAAGAGACCGGTCTGACCGAAGAGACCGTTGTGGGCCTTCTGGATATGGCCGGTCAGACCGTATCCCTGGACTGCGAGATCAATGAGAACAACAGCACCCTCATGGATGTTATCGAAGACAGAAGATGCATCCCCGAGGAGGAGCTTATCAAAAAGAATATCATCGAGGATACGGAAAAGTTTCTTTCCACCCTCAAGGACAGGGAGAAGAGCGTTATCAAGTACCGCTACTCCCTCCACAACGGGGAGAAGTACACCCTCAAAGAGGTTTCCCAGGTCATGGGCATTTCCCCCGAAACGGTACGGCAGATCGAGATCCGCGCCATTAACAAACTGCGGGAACAGGCTTCAGACGTTAGATCCTATTTCGTCAGCTGAGTTTTTCATCCTCCTCTGAGCACCGGGCGGGTCGAAGGTAAATCGGACCCGGCCGGTGTTTTTTTTCGCCCTTGACCATGCTCCGGCGGTTTCTTAGAATGAAATCAGTCCCCTTAGGAGCAACCCATGATTGTATTAGGCATAGAGACGTCCTGCGACGAATGTTCCCTGGCCCTTGTCGAGGACGGGCGTAACATCCTCAGTAACGAAATAGCCACGCAGATAGAACTGCATAAGCCCTGGTACGGGGTGGTGCCGGAAATCGCCTCCCGGCTCCATGTGCAGTGGATCGACGGGGTGAGGGAGAAGGCCTTCGCCGCGGCGGGGCTGGAACTGAAGGATGTGGGGGGCATCGCCGTCACGGCCCGTCCCGGCCTCATGGGTTCCCTCATGGTGGGACTCTCCTACGGCAAGGGGCTCGCCTGGGCCCTGGGCGTTCCCATGGTGGGCATCAACCATGTGAAGGCCCACCTCTACGCCCCCCATCTGGAATATGACATCCCCTATCCCTACCTGGGGGTGATCCTGTCCGGGGGGCATACCATGATCTGCCGGGTGGACGGTTTCGACGAGATAGAGGTACTGGGTACCACCGTGGACGACGCCTGCGGCGAGGCCTTTGACAAGGTGGCCAAGTTTTACGACCTGGGGTACCCGGGGGGCGTGGCCATCGACAGGCTGGCCCGGAGCGGGGACGACCGGGCCTTCAATTTCCCCCTGCCCAATCTTCACAAGGGGGGCCACGAATACGATGTCTCCTACTCGGGCCTCAAAACGGCGGTCATCAATCAGCTGGACCAGTTCCGTGTGGGCGACGCTCCGGCCACTCCCGAGAACATCGCCGCCTCCTTTCAGAAA
>QKAI01000478.1 GCA_003246505.1 Spirochaetaceae bacterium
GATGCGCCGGCTCAAGGAGCCGGACCGTCCCGGGGAATCCTGCTTTTTCGACACCCGCTTTCTCCGGGGGGACAGCCTGGGACCGACGAAATAGGCCGGATCACTCCCCGTCAAGGACCTCCCGGATCTTTGCGGCCAGATCGCCGGGGGAGAAGGGCTTCTGGATAAGATTCACATCACCCCCGTCCGCTCTCAGCCGGGCGAGGATATCGTCGGTGTAGCCGGACATATAGAGGACCTTCAGCCCGTCCTGCACGGCCAGGGCCCTCTCGTAAAGCTCCCTCCCGTTGATTTCCGGCATGATGACATCGCTCAGGAGCAGATCCACCGGTCGGCGGGGATCGCCGAGTATCTCCAGGGCCTTCGCCCCGTCCGCCGCGGCCAGGACCCGATAGCCCAGATCCTCAAGGAGGGACAGGGTCATTTCCCGGACCTGGGGATCGTCCTCGGCCACGAGGATCGTTTCCGTTCCCCTTCCCCCCTCCCCCCGGGCTCCGTCGCTCTGCAGGGGGCGGTCATCGACGGCGGTAAGGGGCAGGAGGACTTCGAAGGTTGTGCCCCGGCCGGGTTTGCTGTTCACCAGAATTCCCCCCCCGTGACGGGTGACGATGCCGTAGACCGTGGCCAGCCCCAGTCCCACCCCGTGGTCCCCCTTGGTGGAGAAAAAGGGTTCGAAAATATGCTTGCGGGTCTCCTCATCCATGCCGCAGCCCTCGTCCCGGACGGAGAGAAGGGCGAAGGCGCCCCCCTCCCTTTCCACCGTGGCCAGGGCCAGGGTGAGGGTGCCCCCGTCCGCCATGGCGTCCTGCCCGTTCACCACCAGATTCATGATCACCTGCTCGATCTGCCCCTGGTCGGCCAGAACGACGGGGGGTGTCACCGAGGGGATGATCTCCAGGTTGATATCCTCCCTTATGGTCCGCCTCAGCAGTTTCCGAAAGCCCGTGACCACCTCGTTCAGATCAACGGGCTTCCTTTCGGGCTCCTGCTTCCGGTTAAAGGCCAGAAGCTGTTTGACCAGGGCCTTCGCCTTGATCCCCGCCTTATGGATCTGGGCCACCTGCTTCTGTTTCTTCTCGTCGTCGGCCAGCCTGGTCATGAGAATTTCGCTGTACCCCAGTATGGGGGTGAGCAGATTGTTCAGGTCATGGGCCACGCCGCCGGCCAGCCGCCCCAGGGATTCCACCCGCTGGGTCTGCTGGAACTGCTCCTCGATCCGCCCCTTCTCCCTCAGGCCCCGCCTCATGGTGTCGAAAATTTCCGTGGTCTCCTGAAGCTCCCGATAGGGGGTCGTCACATCCAGGGGCTCGTCCAGATTTCCCTTTCCCACCTCCTCCGCGGCCCGCTGCAGCCTGTTCAGGGGGGAGACGATACTCCGGGTGATAAGGAAGCCGATGAGTATGGAGATCATACCCAGGACAAAGGAGAGGATGATGGAGTAGTTCCTGTTGCTCTTGAGGACGCCGATATAGTCGTCCTCCGCCACGTAGATGCCCAGTAGCCAGGGCCAGTAAGAGGCTTTGAAGGGGGCGAACATGGCGTGGTAAACCTGGCCCCCGTGGCGGAAGGTGAAAAAGATATCCCGGCCGTCGTTCAGATCGTATTCGATGGACTGGAGGGCGTTGTAGGCGGCCTGGCTGATAGGATCGTCCAGCATGGCGATGGAAACGAGGCTGACGCTGTCGCTCTCCCCCTCCCGGTGGGTGATCTTCTCCTTCTCCGGATAGGCCAGGACCTGCCCGTTGTTATCCAGTATGAAGGCCTTGCCGCTGATTCCGATGCTCAGGGTGCTGATGAAATCGGACAGCTCGGAGATCTCGATGTCCACTCCCACCACCCCGTGGAGAGTGCCGTCCCCGATGTAGACGGGGCTCGCGGTGGTGATTCCCGGGTTGCGGGACGTGAAGAAGACATAGGGATCCGTCCAGATCAGGGATTTCTCCGCGATGGCCTCCTTGAACCAGGGCCGTTTGCGGGGATCGTAGGTATCCCGGGGATCGGAATAGCGGAAAGACTCGGCGAAGCTCCGGTCCTTCTCCTTGAACAGAACCTGCCTGTTCCCCCCTTCGTAGGAGATGACTTTGGTAAGGAACTCCTCCTCCCCCCGCCGGGAAACCATGACGAACTCCCCCTCCACCGTGCCGTAGTAGATGTTGGAAATCTGGGGATTGACCAGAAGCTGCTCGTAGAAGTAGCTCTCCATCTCCCCCACATTGCTGGAGGTGACCACCTGGCTGACGGCCAGGCCGCTCGTCAGAAGGGCCGCGTCCCGGGCGGGATAGAGATGGCTCCGGGACTTATCTATGGTGTAGGAGGAGATATTCCTCATGATATCCCGGATATGGTGGGTGAAGACCTGCTTTGAGGAGAAGTAGGTGGAAAGGGTGATGAGGGTAATCATTCCCATTACCAGTCCCGGCATGCCCAGTATCAGAATCCATCGTATCGATATTTTTCTCATCCCACACTCCTCAGGTCTGATTATTTTATCAGCAAACGGGAGAGCAGGCAAGAAAGAGTATCTTCAAAAAGAAACTGAATCTGGGAAGGGCGGATCGGAAAAAGCGGATACCCTTTCGATTATTTTTGTTAATATTCATACGTAATCTATATTATTTAATCTTTTTTACCATTTTTTTGGTCTATTTTTCAGGTTAACACATCTTTTTTTAACGGTTTTACTGTTTTTTTGGTTTGTTTGTCTTGACCGGGAGCAAAAAGAGTCTTAATCTATGGAAACAATATCAGTAAGAGATAAAAGCTGACCGGTAAATTAAAGAAAACCATACAGCACGGGAGACAATAATGACAAAAAACCTTAGAACAGGGGCGGAGGTACTGATAGACATCATCCAGCAGCAGGGAGTCGAGTATATTTTCGGCTATCCCGGGGGAAATGCCATTCCCATGTTCGATGCCCTGGTCGATTCGCCGATAAAACTGATTCTTTCCCGCCACGAGCAGGGAGCCACTCACATGGCCGACGGTTACGCCCGGGCCACGGGGAAACCGGGGGTCGTCCTGGTCACGTCCGGACCGGGGGCGACCAATACCATAACGGGTATCCTCACCGCCCAGATGGATTCCATCCCCATGGTCATCATCTGCGGGCAGCAGCTGACGGGAAACCTGGGGCTGGACGCCTTCCAGGAGGCGGATGTCTCGGGCATTTCCTACTCCGTGGTCAAGCACTCCTACCTCATCAAGGATCCCCTGGATATCCCCCGGATCACCCGGGAGGCCTTTCATATAGCCGTCACGGGAAGGCCCGGGCCGGTCCTCATCGATCTGCCCAAGAACGTATCCAGCGCCCTCATCGATCCCGCCCAGGGGGAAGATTTCCATCTCCCCGGTTATAAAATACCCTTCGAGGGGGATACGGACGCCATCAGGACGGCGGCGGAGATGCTCCACCGGGCCCACAGGCCCCTCCTTCTGGTCGGCCACGGGGCGGTGATCTCCGGCGCGGGCAAGGCGGTGACCTACCTGGCGGAGAAAATGGGCATCCCAGTGGTCAACACCCTGCTGGGAAAGGGCTGCGTCCCCGAGACCCACGAGCTCAACCTGGGCATGCTGGGCATGCACGGGACCGCCTACGCGAACAAGGCGGTGGACCACTGCGACCTGATCATGTCCATAGGCTCCCGCTGGGACGACCGGATCACGGGAAAGCTGGACGAGTTCTGCAGCGGCGCGGTGAAGATCCACATCGACATCGATCCTTCGGAGATCAACAAGACAGTTCAGGTGGACTGCGAGATCATCGGGGACGCCCGGCAGGTCACGGAGGCCATCGGGGCGATCGTCAAACCGGGGGAGACCTCCGAATGGCTCCAGGAGGTTAAGCGGTACCGCAGGAATTTCCCCCTCAAATACCGCAAGGAGGGCAAGCTCAAGGCGGAGCATGTCATAGACGAACTCTACAACCTCACCGAAGGAAAGGCGGTGATCACCACCGACGTGGGGCAGCACCAGATGTGGGCCGCCCAGTACTACCCCATATCCAAGAGGTTCCAGTGGATCAGCTCCGGCGGGGCGGGGACCATGGGCTTCGGATTCCCCGCGGCCATAGGCGCCGCCCTGGGTGTTCCGGACAAGACGGTGGTGGCCATAGTCGGGGACGGGGGCTTCCAGATGACCCTGTGCGAACTGGCCACGGCGGTGATCAATAAGCTGCCCCTCAAGGTCCTGATCATCAATAACAACTTCCTGGGCATGGTGCGCCAGTGGCAGAACATGTTCTACGACAACCGCCTTTCCGGGGTGGACATGGTGGGGAACCCCAATTTCGTGAAACTGGCCGAAAGCTACGGCTGCAAGGGTTTCCGGATCAAGCGGAGTTCCGACCTGCGGCGGATTCTCGCCAGCGCCCTTGAGTACAACGACGGTCCCTGCGTTATCGAGGCGGAGGTGGAAAAGGAGGACAACGTCTTCCCCATGATTCCCTCCGGCGCTCCCTACAGCGCCATACTCCTCGAGGAACCGAAGGACGTGAAATTAGACAAACCCACAGGAGGAACATGATGAGCGCCACCGAGACAGCCATCCGCCAGCACACAATAAGCCTGTACGTATCCAACAAACCGGGCGTACTGATCCGGGTCTCCCTCGTGTTCGCCCGGAGGGGCTACAACATAGACAGCCTGGTCGTATCCAGCGGCCATGACCCGAATTTCTCCCATATGAACATCGCCGCCACGGGGGATGCCAAGACCCTGGACCAGATCCTGAAGCAGCTGAACAAGCTCGTGGACGTGGTCCATGCCACGGACAATATCGCCGACAGGGTCATCATGAAGGAACTGCTCCTGATCAAGCTGAGCTGCGGGCCGGAGAAAAGGCACGAAATACTGCAGATCGCCTCCGCCTTCAACAGCGAGATCGTGGACATGAGCGACACGACCATTACCCTGGAAGTCTCCGGGGATTCGGACAAGCTGGACAAGGTCCACTCCCTCTGCAGCTACTACGGGGTGGTGGAAATGGTGCGGTCAGGCAAGATCCTCATCGCCAAGGGCGAGAAGATCACCTGATTCCTGAAGTTTTTTCTTGACCTGGAGCGGGCTCAAAGAACTATTCTTAAGGGAGGAGGCAGATATGTACCAATTCATGTTTGAAAACACCACGAAGGTCTACTTCGGCGACCAGCTGGACAAGCTGGGAGAAACCCTGAAGCAATTCGGCGGCCGGGTCCTGCTGACCTACGGGGGCGGCTCCATCAGGAAGAACGGGCTTTACGACAGGGTCCTGGGGGAGATAAAAAAGGCCGGCC
>QKAI01000194.1 GCA_003246505.1 Spirochaetaceae bacterium
CATCTCTTTCTTCCCCCCTCCCGAGAGTCCTTTGTCCACCTGTTCTATGATGTGGCCCAGCTCCTGGAGGGCATACAGGAGGGATTCGGCGACGTGTCTCTGAATATCTTCACCCGGGTCAATGACGGGGATACCTCCTTCCTGAGCAAGAAGAAGACAGGCGTGGTTGACGGCTGCCTCTTCGCCTTTACCCGGATCGACGGTGCTTTACGTCGATGCCTGGAGGAGAGGAAAATACCCTTCATCCACCTGAACCGGAGCGAAGAGCCCTCCTATGTCCTCTACGACAATGGAATAAGCATGGAACGGCTGACCGAACGGCTCTATGACAAATTCGGCGAACGGCTGAAGCCCTGCTATCTGGGTTACCGGCCCTTGGAATCGGTTGACGGGGAGCGCTGGTCCGGTCTCGTCAAGGCATGCCGCCGGCGGAATATTCCCCTGGAAAGTATCGATCGGCTCGGCGCTGATGATATGAACCGCCTGGACGATCTTCTGGACCGGATTCTCGAGCGGGGCTACAACGGAGTAGTCGCCTTTAACGATATGGTCGCCATCGCCCTTTATCACAGGGCCAGAAAGAGGGGGATCTCCCTGCCGGAACGGTTCTCCCTGGCCGGTATCGATAATTCCCCCCTTCAGCAGATCCTTCCCGACCGGATAGATACCATCGCCTTCTCCGCCTCCCTCCTGGGAAGGGAAGCGGGTCGCTGGCTTTACAAGCGGATCATAGAAAAGGATCCCTCCCCCTGCCGGATCATTCTGGAAGGGGAATACATCAAAGGAGACACCCTGTGAGCTTGCCCTATTTTCATACGGTCATACTGGGGACCGGCGCCGCCTCTCTCTGCGCCGCCGTCCGGCTCAAGCGATCCGGCATAGATGACATGGTCATCATTACGGACAACAGGAAGGGGGGGACCTCCCGGAATACGGGCTCGGACAAGCAGACCTACTATAAGCTATCCGATTCCACCGCCGAACCGGACTCCCCCTACCGGATGGCCCTGGCCCTCTCCGGAGGGGGGGCCATGCACGGGGATATAGCCCTGGCCGAAGCCCTGGGATCGGAAAACGGATTCTACCACCTGACCGCCCTGGGAGTGCCCTTCCCCTTCAACCGATGGGGGGGCTATACGGGATACAAAACCGATCACGACCCCCTTAACCGGGGGACCTCCCTGGGCCCCTACACCTCCCGGGTCATGGTGGAATACCTGGAAAGGGAGGTGGAAAGACTGGGCATCCCCCTCTGGGACCGGCATGACTGCGTCAGCCTCGCCGCCACGGAGGAGGGGGGAAAAAAGCGCATAGCCGGACTGGTCCTGCTGGACCGGGATAAACTCCAAAGCGGGGAAAGCCCCCTCGAAGGGGTGCTCTGCGACAACCTGGTCTTCGGAGTGGGCGGGCCGGGGGGGCTCTACAAATCCTCCGTGTACCCCCCAGTCCATGTGGGGGCCATCGGGCTCGCCCTGGAAATAGGGGCGGAGACGGCCAATCTGACCGAGTCCCAGTACGGGATCGGATCTGTGAAATTCCGCTGGAACCTCTCAGGAAGCTATCAGCAGGTCCTGCCCCGCTATTTCAGCCGGGACAGGGAGACCGGGGAGGAATTCCCCTTTCTGGAGGAGTTCTTCTCCTCCCAGAAGGCTCAGACCCGGGCGATCTTCCTCAAGGGATACCAGTGGCCCTTCGATCCCCTCAAGGTCGCCGGGGAGGGATCCTCCCTCATCGACATTCTGGTTTACCGGGAGATGGAGGTTCTCGGGAGGGATGTCTTCATGGACTTCCTGACCAATCCCTGGGAGGGATCCCGGGAAAAGTTCGACCCCTCCGGTCTGGACGGAGAGGTGCGGGATTACTGGGACCAGTCTGGCCTGACCGGCGCCACCCCCCTGGAACGGCTGGAACAGCTCAACCCCGGGGCGATTCAGCTTTACCGGGATCACAACATAGATCTCTCCCGGGAACCCCTTCAGATCGGCGTCTGCGCTCAGCATAACAACGGGGGTCTGGCGGGGGATATCTGGTGGGAGTCGACAAACATCGCCCATCTCTTCCCCGTGGGAGAGGTGAACGGCACCCACGGCGTCTACCGGCCGGGGGGCACGGCCCTCAATTCGGGACAGGTGGGCGCCTTCCGGGCGGGTCAGAAAATAGCCCGGGCCTATGCCGCGTCCACCCTGGACCGATCCGCCGCGGAGAAGTCCTGCCGGGAGTCCCTGGAAAGGATGGAGGGGATCAGGAATCAATTCATGGCATCTTTGAATCCCGGGGGGAGTGATCAGGCCAGGTACCGGGAGGAGATGCAGAACCGGATGAGCCGCTGCGGCGCCTTTGTCCGGGACGGAGGGACAATTGAAGCGGCCTGCGGGGAGGCGGAGGAACAGCTCAAAGCCTATTCCCTTCTGACCGTTACCTCGCCGGATCAGCTCCCCTACGCCTTCCGGAACCGCCACATGGCCCTGGCCCAGCGTTTCTATCTGGAGGCCATCGGGGACTATCTCTCCCGGGACGGGGGGAGCCGGGGCTCCTACATCGTGCGGGTCGGGAAAGGAATCCCCCTCCATGGGAAACTGGGGGGGGAGTGGCGCAGCAAGCCCGACGGGGGGGAACTCCGCCGGTTCATCCAGCACCTCCGCCTGGAGGGAGAAAGGATAATCAGCCGCTGGGAGGAGTGCCGCCCCGTACCGGAGGAGGACTCCTGGTTTGAAAAGGTATGGGCGTCCTATCTGAAGGGGGAGATATTCTCCCCCCGGGACTAGGCCCTACTCGTCGTCGTCGGTGCGGAGGACGGAGAGGAAGGCGGACTGGGGCAGTTCCACATTGCCCACCATCTTCATCCGCTTCTTTCCTTCCTTCTGTTTTTCCAGGAGCTTCTTCTTCCGGGTGATGTCTCCGCCGTAGCACTTGGCCGTAACGTCCTTGCGCAGGGCGCTGATCGTCTCCCGGGCTACGATGGACCCGCCGATCGCCGCCTGGATGGGGATTTTGAACTGCTGCCGGGGGATCTCCTCACGCAGTTTCCTGCAGATACCCCGGCCCCTGGCCTGGGCGTTCGCCCGGAACACAAGCTGGCTCAGGGCGTCCACCGGCTCCCCGTTGACGAGGATGTCCAGTTTCACAAGATCCGTGGCCTGGTAGCCCTTCACTTCGTAGTCGAAGGAGGCATAGCCCCGGCTGACCGATTTGAGCTTATCGTAAAAGTCGAAGAGAACCTCCGCCAGGGGCATGTCGTAGCGGAGTTCCACCCGCTTCTCGTCCAGATAGTCCATATGGGTCTGCACGCCCCGCTTGTTCATGCACAGGGTCATGATGTTCCCCAGGAACTCGGTGGGGGTGATGATGGAAGCGGTGATGTAGGGCTCCTCGGCGCTGTTTATGGTGCCCGGCTCGGGGAAGTTCAGGGGATTGTCCAGATAGTAGGATTCCCCCTTCTGGGGATTGATCAGATAGCGAACCGAGGGGGAGGTGAGAACGATGTTCAGGCCGAATTCCCTCTCCAGTCTCTCCTGGACAACTTCCAGGTGCAGAAGGCCCAGGAACCCGCAGCGGAAACCGAATCCCAGGGCGGCGGAGGAGTCCTTCTCGTAGATGAGGGACGCGTCGTTAAGCTTGAGCTTGTCGATGGCCATGTGGAGCTCTTCGTACTGATTGGTATCCACCGGATAGATGGAGGAGAACACCACCGGCTTGACCTCCCGGAAACCGGGGAGGGGCTTGGACGCCGGATTAGTCTTTCCCGTGATCGTATCGCCGACCCGTATATCGGAGATGATCTTGATTCCGGCGATGATATAGCCCACGTCGCCCGCGTTCAGCACGCCGGTCCTTTCCAGGCGCAGGCGGAAATGGCCCGCCTCCTCCACCTTGTACTCCGAACCGTTGTGCATGAGGATGATGGAATCCCCCTCCCTGATCGTCCCCTCGAAAACCCGGATATGGATGACCACGCCCCGGTAGGCGTCGTAGTGGGAATCGAAGATAAGGGCCTGGGTGGGGGATTTCCTGTTTCCCGAAGGGGCGGGGATCCACTCCACGATGCCCTCCAGGAGCTCGTCCACCCCCAGCCCCGTTTTTGCGGAGATCGGGAATACCAGATCCCCGTCAAGGCCCAGGTCATGGTCGACCTGATGTCTGACCCGCTCCAGATCGGCGCTGGGAAGATCCATTTTGTTGACCACGGGGAGGATCTCCAGATTATGCTCCACCGCCAGGTACATGTTGGACAGGGTCTGGGCTTCCACGCCCTGGGAAGCGTCTATGAGAAGCAGGGCCCCCTCGCAGGAGGTTATGGCCCGGGAAACCTCGTAGGAGAAGTCCACATGGCCGGGAGTGTCTATGAGATTGAGCTGATAGACATCCCCGTTATTCGCTTCGTAATTGATGGTTACGGCCTGGGACTTGATGGTGATGCCCCGTTCCTGTTCAATATCCATGGAATCGAGCATCTGATTATGGAAATCCCGCGCCGTGACCATTTTCGCTTTCTCAAGGAAGCGGTCTGCCAGGGTGGATTTGCCATGATCGATATGGGCGATTATGCAGAAGTTTCTGACTTTATCCTGTTCTGTACTCATGGATGCACTATACAGGATCTTGCGGAAATCTTCAATAAGAACGGTCTCTCAGAGAAAGGAGTTCAGCCCGTACCAGATGCCCAGCTGCAGCCCGCTTTCCAGGAACCCGGATTTTCTAGCCTTGATGATGATCTGTATGATAAGGACCCTGTTCTCTTCCTGGTTGACCCATTTGTTGAGGGTAAAGGAGTCCCCCGTGACAAGGCCCGCCTCATCGGCCACGGAACCGGGGAAGACTTCCTCCACCCGGTACTGGCGGAAGTTGCGCCCCCTGTTGATCCTCACCGTTTTCATACCGAAGAGGGGGGCAAAAAGATTATCGATGGAATCCCTTTCCAGAACGGTTTCCACGGGATAGTCCGGTCTCCTGGCCACGCCCACGGGCAGGGTCATCTCCTTTCCCTCCCGTTCCACGGCCAGGGTGACCAGTTCCCCCGGGACGGAACCTATGAGAATATCCTGGAGATCCTTTATCTTCTCAACGGGGACTCCGTTCAGGGCCGCGATGCGGTCCCCCTCCTCCACGCCGGAGAGTTCGGCGGGGGATCCGGGTACGATATAACGGACCACGATGCGGTTGAACTCCCGATAGAGCACGAGCCCCAGCCAGCCGTATTCCACCTGCCCCTTCCCGTAGAGACGGGGCAGGATTTTCTTGACATAGGAGGCGGGGATGGCGAAGTT
>QKAI01000528.1 GCA_003246505.1 Spirochaetaceae bacterium
GGCTGGCGATATCCCGCACCAGGACCATTTCGTCGGAGACGAGATCCACAATCTTAAGAGTTTTCTCCCCCTCCCCGGTGCTTTCGATCCAGCAGAAGAGCCCCCCGTCGGACCAGCCCAGGATATCAAAGGAGAGGTGAACCTGCTGGGCCGGAAGGAAGGGGGCCAGCAGGAGGAGGAGTAACGGGAAAAAGGCGGCTTTTCTGCCCATGCCCTGATTTTACTTTCAATAATCCATTTACACAATCCCCGGAAAAAGACTAGATTGGAACCCATGCAGTCCTGGGAAAAAAACCTCTACACCGTCTGGGCGATTCAGATCCTCTCCCTGGCCGGATTCGGCTTCGGCATCCCCTTTCTGCCCTTTTACATCCAGGATCTGGGCATTACCGATCCGCACCGGGTTAAACTATGGACCGGACTGATGGCGGCCCTCCCCGGCCTGTCCATGGGCATCATGGCCCCGGTCTGGGGAATGGCGGCGGACCGGTACGGGCGCAAGCTCATGCTTATCCGGGCGACCCTCTCCGGCACGGTCATTGTCGGCCTCATGGGGATCGTCACATCCCCCCACGCACTCCTTGCCCTGCGCATTATCCAGGGGCTTTTCACCGGGACAGTATCGGCGGCGGCCACCCTGGTCGCTTCGGGGACCCCGGAAAGCAGGAGCGGATACGCCCTGGGCTTTCTCTCCTCATCCACTTTTATCGGGTGGTCCCTGGGGCCTCTGGCGGGGGGGCTGGCGGCGGAGCACCTGGGGTACCGGTACAGCTTCTTCATCGGGGCCCTGATCCTTCTTCTGGCCATGGTCCTGACACTTGTTCTTGTCAGGGAGCTGAATCCCCCCGGTCCGGTCTCCGGGGTGAGGAAAAAGGGCGGAGACGCGTCGGAAGGCGGCTTCAGAGCACTTTTCCTCTCCCTGATCCCCCTGATGACCATACTGCTCTTTCTCCGGGTATCCCGTACCATGCCCGCCTCCTTTCTGCCCCTGCGGATTCAGGAATTGCTGGGAAAACTGGAGGGTTCTTCTGTGACCATGGGGTATCTCTCGGCGGCAGCGGGTTTCTTCACCGCCCTCTCGGGGATTATTCTGGGCCGCTGGGGGGACCGGACGGATAAGCTCAGGCTTATCTCCCTGTGCGCCCTCGCCGCGGCAGTTCTGGAGGTGCCCCTGGCCCTGTCGAAGGATCTCGCCGGCTTCTCCCTCTTCTATATTCTCCTCGCCTTTGCCGCCGGGGGAATCGAACCGCAGCTGCAGGCCCTTATCAGTTCCCGCACCCCTCCGTACAGGAGGGGGCTGCTTTTCGGGGTTCAGACCGCCTTCGGATCCGCCGGATGGGCCCTGGCCCCGCTTCTGGGGACTTGGATATCGGTCACCTGGCATCTGAGCGCCCTTTTCCTTGGGGGAGCCCTGTTCTTTCTGGCAGCAGCCCTTGTCGGACTGATCCTTATCGGGAGAATCAAGAATTAGGCGTTTTTTTAAAAAAATTATGGATTTTCACCGAACAGGATGTATAATTTTCATGGTATTGAGCTTTTATTCTAAGAATCAAGGAGTTGAAAGTGAAAAAAGCGTTAGTCCTATTAAGCGTATTAGCTATGTTATTTATTGCGTCCTGCGGTTCCGAACCGGAATCGGCCAAGAACACCCAGGATGTCAATGCCGGCGGGGCTGACCTGCCCGATTTCTTCCTCTTCCCCCCCCAGGCAAAAGACGCCATCTACGGAGTGGGAAGCCACAAGTCCAAGGACCTGTCCGTAGCCAGAGAAGTGGCCACCACCAGGGCCAGAGCTGACATTGCCAAGCAGGTAAGCGTCAGCGTACAGACCATGCTTACCGATTATTTTCAGGAAGCCGGCGTGGGTGACGACAAGCAGAGCATCGAGATGGTAGAGAAGATCACCAAAGAAGTGGCCGATATCGAGATAAAGGGCGCCACCACCAAGGAAGTTTACGTAACCAAGGATAGATCCGAAGTCTTCGTTCTGGTGGAATACCCCCTGAACAATTTCATCGAGGAACAGGTCGCCGATGTTTTCCAGAGAAACGAAAGCGCCGCCTTTGCCGAATTCAAGGCACAGCAGGCCCTGGACAGACTGAACGCGGAAGTTGCCAACAATCCTCCCGCCTCCGCGGCCAACGCCAACTAATCATCCGATCCTAAAATTTAAGGATTTCAATGACGGGTATGCCGTTCTTCCCACGGAAGAGCGGCATACCCTTACTGTTATCAGGACCGCTGTCCGGAGTTAATAAAGTTATGAAATATCCCCTTCTTCTCATTCTCCCCCTTTTTTTCCTCTCCTCCTGCCTCACGACAGGGAAGAGTTCCTCACCTGCGGTCCAGGCCGCGGCCCCTCCGGTCCCGAAGGAAGAGAGGGTCTATGAAACGAGAAGGGATATCCGATCGGTTAAGGATCTCCCCTCCTGGGTTTACGACAGCTCCCCCAGGGACGGTGCCCCCCGCTCGGTGATCTTCGCCTCCCGGTACGCCAATGAGGATTCCGCCTTTCAGGCGGCCTGGGGACTGGCCGCCATCGATGCGGCTCGGCGGGACGGCATCTATGTGACCGCCCTTTCCCTGTCCCAGGAAGGCTCCTACAACTTCGCCCATGCCAGTGATATCCAGATCCGGTTCCTGACCGACAACAGGGTGGTCTACCTGGATAATCTGGAACTGGAAAATTTCCTGTACACCCCCGTGGGAACCATCGCCCGGTTCAGCCTTGTCGACGCCGATCTGCCCCGGGATCTGGATTTTACCCCCGACCCCGGCTCGCCCCCCCAATGGATCACCCGCATTCCTCAGATTGAGGGCTATATTGCCACGGTGGGAACGGCGGAGCGCCACCAGGACTGGGGCTACTCCTTCGAAGCGGCGGATAAGAGCGCCCTGGCAAACCTGACGGTATCCCTTTACTCCAAACTGACGGAGATCACCACGACCTGGGAAAGCTCCCGGAACGACAACAACCGCATATCCTCCCTGGAGACCCTATTCATCAGGGGCGAGGGGATTCTCAGGGACACCATGATCATCGCCCGGTGGGTGGATGAGAAGGAGGAGCAGTTCTACTCCCTGGCGGTAATGCCCTCTCCCCTGGAAGAGTAAGCCCCGGGTCCGACGGATTTTACATTTTCCTGTTTTTTTCCTAACATTTCCGTGTTACTATGAAATTCTCAAACCCTTTCCAGAGAGGCACCTATGAAAGACGGCAATACCCGGTTCACGAAGGAAGAAAAAAGCTGGATGATGTACGATTGGGCGAATTCGGCCCATTCCATCGTGGTGGTGACAATTCTCCCCATCTTCTTCATGTCCCTCTTCGAGGACAACACCGGTGCCATGGCCACCTGGGGCAGCGTCACATCGGCCTCCAAATTCATCGTCGCCCTTATGGCGCCCCTCCTGGGGACACTGGGGGATTTCAAAAATATGAAGAAACGGCTGCTGGCCCTGTTCATGGCCATAGGGGCCATGGCCTGCCTGGGCCTCTCCGGCATGCCCTTCGCCCCCAAATGGCAGCTCATTCTGGCTCTCTACGCCCTGAGCAACATCGGCTTTGCGGGAGCCAATATCTTCTACGACGGGTTTCTGCCGGAAGTGACCACCCACGAGAGAATGGACCGGGTCTCCGCCTGGGGTTTCGGACTGGGATACATCGGCGGTTCCACCATTCCCTTTGTCATATTCCTCGTTCTCTATATGACCGTCTCCGCGGGAATGGCCATGGCCATATCCTTCGGTCTGACCGGCCTCTGGTGGGCCGTCTTCTCCCTGCCCCTCCTCAGGAACGTCAAGCAGACCCACTATGTGGAGAGACGGAGGGGCATGATGGCCGACTCTTTCCGGCAAATGGGAAAAACGGTCAGGGACATCGCCTCCCGCAGGAAAATGCTCTTCTTCCTCATCGCCTATTTTTTCTATATCGACGGGGTCAACACGATCATCTTCATGTCCACAGCCTACGGATCGACCCTCCATATCGACGCCACCCAGATGATGATGGCCCTGCTCATGGTCCAGATACTGGCTTTCCCCTTCGCCCTGCTCTACGGCTATCTGGCGGGAAAATTCGGCACGAGCCGGATGATCTGGGTCGGGATTCTGGTCTACACGGGCATCTGCATCTTCGGCTTTTTCGTCAGGGAGACCTGGCATTTCTGGTTTCTTGCGGCCATGGTGGCCACGAGCCAGGGGGGCATCCAGGCCCTCTCACGCTCCCTGTTCGGAAAGATGATTCCCCAGAAGGAACGGGCCAATGAATTCTTCGGTTTCTTTGAGATCTTCGGCAAGTTCTCCGCCATCATGGGCCCCTGGCTATTCGGGACCGCCACGGTTGTCGCGGCCCGGATCATACGAGCCCGCCAGCCCGGTCTGTCCCCCTTTGATCTGGACCGTTCCGCCGCCCCCTACGGCGTTCTGAGCGTTCTTTTGATCTTCATCATCGGAAGCCTTTTTTTCATGGTTTACCACCGGATCGAGAAGCGGGAAGAGGCAGAGAAAAACTAGGGAAAACGGAAGTATTTTTCTTTTTTTTGTGTTTGCAAATTATCTGATATTAAATTATTCTTATCCCATAAATGAAGGTCGTGCAGCTAGACTCGGAATATATTTTCAAGCACCAGGTCCAGATTATCGAACAGGATCTGCCCCTCATCATTGAGAACATCAAGGGTTCGCGGCGGAGGATGCAACAGGATCGGCTACAGGAATTCCTCGCCCATCCCGGGGTCCTGGAAAAATACAAGTTCTACATAACCGACGACAATATCCAGCTGTGGAGACGGATCTGCACAACCCGCCTTAATTTCCCCGTCAACGATAATCTCGGATCCATTCCCAATCTGGACGGGAGCAAGCTCATCTCCGAATTCAAGAGAATCAGCGAGACTCCCCTTTCGGAACGGATTGACCACCTTACCATGGACCATAGCCGTCTCAATGATATGCTCCTGAAGAAAAAGGGCCTCATTGACCGGGAGGTCGCCCGGGAGGTTTTCCCCATTTCCAAATCCGCCACCCTCATGGCGGGAGTGGCCATGTCGGATAAAAAGAAACTGGGGGGAAGCAGCCTGGAAGAGTTGAAGCTGGTGGTCACCGAGTCTTCTAAAACCATTATCTCCATCGCCGAGGCGATAGGGAACAACCGCCATACCATGAAGGAGTTCTCCTCCCTTGAGGAATTCCGCCAGTCCGATACGGTGGCCCACTGCAGCCGGGT
>QKAI01000185.1 GCA_003246505.1 Spirochaetaceae bacterium
CGCCGTATGGCAGCAGGCCAGTTCCCCGTCGGAAAGGCCGCTCTGCTCATTCCCGAAGACCAGGGCCGATTCCCCCTCCAGGGCCAGGGCCCTGCGCGCGAATTCCTCGGGGAGATGGGAGAAGAACTTGCGGCGGCTTCCCCGGCGACGCGTGATCCCGGCGGAGAGGGTCACCCCGTCCAGAGCCTCCTCCAGGGAGGAAAAGGTCAGGGCGTTTTCGTAAATTTCATAGGCGTGGACCGCCATATTCCGTATCCACTGATCATCCAGATCGGGGGCGGGTTCGACAAGGGAGAGCCGGGAGAGGCCCATGGTCTTCATGGCCCGGCAGACCGAGCCTATATTGACCGCCCCTTCGGGACGGCAGAGAATGATTCTGATGCTGTCAGTCTTCATCAACGCATGACCAGATCGCTTTTACCAATGGTGATCACATCGCCCTGCTGAAGTTTGACGTACTTATCCGGTTTAATCTTCTTCCCGTTCACGTAGGTGCCGTTGGTGCTTTTCAGGTCGCAAATGAAATAGGCATCCTTGATTTTCTGTATAATGGCATGCTGACGGGAAGCCAGACTGTTGTCTATGACGATGGTGTTTCCCGAACCGCGGCCCATGGTGATTTTGCTGACCATGGGAAAGGATTTGTTCCCGAAAATGAGCATATTCTCTTTCTGATGGGAGTACTGCTGTAATCTTTGCCCTATGGGGCTGTCCGTGATTATCGTATCGCCTTCTGCCATGCCCTTATCCTTTCCGGGAATTCCCTGGGATAATTTTATCATAAAAAAGGGAAAAACACAAAAAAACCGGCCCCTTGGGAACCGGTTTTTCTGGTAATTCTGTGAAGATTACTTGGAGTAGAATTCGACGATGGCCTGTTCGTTGGCAACCGTGGGGATATCCGTTCTGTAAGGCAGTCTTTCGATCTTGCCTACCAGGTCATCCTCGACGATGGAAAGCCAAACGGGCACGGGCGCGTTACTCTTGGCCAGATTCTCTCTGACGAGCTTCTTGCTGCCGTCGTTATCCTTAACCTTGATCACATCCCCTTCCCGCACTACGATGGAGGGAACGTTGGACCGTTCTCCGTTCAGTCTGATGTGGCCGTGGCTGACCATCTGACGGGCCTGGGCCCGGGTGTTCGCCATACCCAATCTGTACACTACGTTGTCCAGTCGTCTCTCAAGAAGAATCATCATGTTGTCACCGGTAAGGCCGCTTTTTTTCTTGGCCTTGACAAAGGTGTTGTAGAACTGTTTTTCGCTGAGCCCGTAAGCGTAGCGGAGCTTCTGTTTTTCAACGAGCTGCTGGCCGAAGTTGCTTACTTTGCCGCGGGTTCTCTTACCCCTTTCCTGTCCGGGACCCTGGGGTTTCTTCTTAAGTAATTTATCGTACTTTACGTTGCCGTAAATGTTGACACCGAGACGGCGGACGATTTTACCTTTTGCTTTCTGGTTTCTCGCCATTACTTATTACCTCATGGTTTTTTTTGGAAGCGTTCCACGAACGCGGATTATTATCATAGAGACGAAAGGATTATAAGTCAATCATCACAGAGGAATTCCTCAAATTTATCTGATAGTTGACATTATCAATAGTTGATATTATCATCTAACAATGGAAAAGAGGGATGAAATTGAGGAATTCCGGGATAATCTTCGCCGGCTGGAGAGGATAATTCTCTCCCGGGTAAGGAAAAGTTCCCACTGCTGCGGGCTGACGGTGAATCAGGGGCATATTCTCCTCTGCCTGAGTCGGAGCGGCGGTACGGGTTTGAGCGAACTGAACGGGGAACTCCGCCTGGATAAGGCCTCCCTGTCGCGGACGGTTGCCCTTCTTGCGGAAAAGGGCTATGTGAAACAGCGGGAGAACCGGTACGACAGGAGGGCCCAGATTCTGGAGCTGACCGATGAGGGGCAGGAGTTCGTGACAAGGATTGATGGGGCGAGCCTTGAAAGCTTCGGCCGGGTGTATGAAGGTCTGGAGGGGAAGTTCCGCGGGGAGATGAACGGCTATCTCAAGGAACTGCTGGAGAGTATGGTGAGAATGAATTTTACGGGGGAGGATTGCGATGATAAGAAATGCGGCGGCTGAGGACGGCCGGGAGATTGCGGGAATCTATAACTATTATGTAGCCAATACGACCATTACCTTTGAGGAGTCAGTCCTGACCGGTGAGGAGATGGGAGAGAGAATCGCCTCGGTACTGGGGGAGGGGCTTCCCTGGTTTGTCTATGAGGAGGATGGGAAAATCCTCGGATACGCCTATGCCAGCCGCTGGAAAAGCCGCTGCGCCTACCGGTTTTCCGTGGAAACCTCTGTCTATCTGTCAAAGGACTGCCTTGGGCGGGGAATGGGTAAGGAGCTCTATCTTGCCCTGATCGGGGATTTGAAGAAACAGAATTATCACTCCGTCATAGGGGGGGTCGCCCTGCCCAATCCCCGGAGTCAGAAGCTGCATGAGTCCCTGGGATTCAAAAAAGTGGCCCAGTTCGAGCAGGTCGGCTATAAGAGGAACAGGTGGATAGACGTGGGGTACTGGCAGCTGAATCTGGAATTACCCGGAGTTCCCGAATAGATTCGCTTGCATTCTCCCCGGGGTGATCTATAATTAGGGTCAGGAGAAATTCTTGAATCCCGAGGATCTGAATTTTTACTATAACCGGTTCAAATTCGGCGAAGACGTTTTTCACAATCTCATGTCCTTCCGGATCAGGAAAATTCTTCTCGTCGCCACCTTCTACGATGCCTACACCATTGAACATGACGGGCGTCTCACCGAACAGATTACCGGGGATTATCTTCGGCTCAATCTGACCACGGTCCCTCGCATTACCAGCGTCCCCTCCGGGGAGGAAGCCCTGGCCCTGTTGGAAAAGGAGTCCTTCGATCTGGTCATCACCACCCTCCGCACGGGGAAGTCGGATCCCTTTGACCTGTCCGAGCGGATCCACCGATTCCTGCCGGAGCTGCCCATCATACTTCTCCTGACCGTGAAAAGCGATATGGAGTTCGTCCGCCGGGAGGAGCCGCGGATGGGCCATATGGAGAATGTCTTCCTCTGGAACGGGGACTCCCGCCTTTTCGTGGCCATGGTCAAAACGGTGGAGGACCGGCGCAACGCCCCCTTTGACACGGAGAACGGACTGGTGCGGGTTATCCTTCTGGTAGAGGATTCGGTGGACTATTACTCCCGCTTTCTGCCCCTCATCTACCAGGAGATCATGGTCCAGACCCAGAAGCTGATCCGGGAAGAACTGAATGACAACATGAAATATTTTCTCATGCGGACCCGTCCCAAAATACTGCTGGTCAAAACCTATGAGGAGGCCCTGGAGCTGAGCCGGTCCTACGCCCCCTATCTCCTCGCGGTTATTTCCGATGTCCGCTTCCGCCGGGGAGGCGTTTCGGACCCCGGAGCGGGACTGGGGCTGATCGCCCGGCTGAAGGAGAGATTCGCCGACGTGCCCATGCTGCTCCAATCCTCGGAGGTGCGGTTCCGCGACTCCGCCCGGGAGCTGGGGGTGGACTTCATCCACAAGGAGAGCGAGGATGTGATGGCCGAACTCCGGCGTTTCATCGAGTCCCACCTGGGTTTCGGGGATTTCGTCTTCCGCAACCCCCGGGGGGAAGAGGTGGGCCGGGCCTCCTCCCTGGCGGAGATGGAGGAAGCCATCCACCGCATGCCCATCGAATCCATTCTCCACCACGCGGGGCGCAACCATTTCTCTGCCTGGCTGGTGGCCCACGGGGAGTTCCTGGTGGCCCGCAGTCTCCGGCCCATAAAAATCGGTGATTTCCCCGAAGCGGAGGATCACCGGCGCTATCTGGAAAAAGCCTTTCAGGAGGCCCGCTCCTCCCGGCTCCGGGGAAAGATCGTGGCCTTTGACCCCACGGTGGTCCTTTCCGACGAGACGGTGCTCCGCCTGAGGGACGGCTCCCTGGGGGGGAAGGGAAGGGGACTGGCCTTCTGCAACGCCCTCCTGGTCAGTACGGAATTGAACCGGGAAATGGAGCGTGCGGACATACGGATTCCCCGGACCCTCATCCTGGCCACCGACGAATACGACCAGTTTCTGGAGGACAACCGGATTCTCAGCCGGATCCACGGAAAGACGGATCGTGAAATCGAGGCGATATTCGGGGAGGGGAAGCTGAGCGGAGAGACGGAAGCCTGCCTGGGGGAGTATCTGGATATCATCACCCGGCCCCTGGCGGTTCGCTCCTCCTCCCTCCTGGAGGACTCCTACGCCCAGCCCTTTGCGGGAATTTACGATACCCGACTGCTGGCTAACTCACATGCCGACCGAAATTTGCGGAAGGAGCAGCTTTGCGCCGCGGTGAAAGGGGTGTACGCCTCCGCCTTCCGGGAGGAGACCCGCCTTTTTCTTTCCAGCCACGGGTACCGGCAGGATGAGGAGAAAATGGGTATCGTCATACAGGAACTTGCCGGTCAATTCCGGGGCAACCGTTTCTATCCCCATTTTTCCGGGGTGGCCCAGTCCTTCAACTACTATCCTCCCCCGGGGCTCAGCCACGAGGATCCCCTGGCCCTGCTGGCCCTGGGGCTGGGACGGCCCGTGGTGGAGGGGGGACGGTCTTTCCGCTATTGTCCCACCCGTCCCTCCGTTCCCTGCCAGACTCAAGAGGAGCTGATCCGCTACACCCAGACCGGTTTCCTGGCCCTGGACCGGGAGAAGAATGAGGAGGTTACCTATCCCCTTTCCGCGGCGGAGGAGGAGGGCGTCCTGGAGCATCTGGCCTCCGTTGTCCATCAGGGGCACCTGGAGGAGGGGCTCTTCCAGGGGGGGCCCCGAGTCATCAATTTCCCCGATATCATCAAGTACGATGTCTTTCCCCTGAACGCCATCCTCTCCCGGCTGCTCCGGCTTCTGGAATCGGCCCTGGGCTGCCCCGTGGAAATAGAGTTTTCCGTGGATCTTGACGGTTCCCCCCGGCCCCTGTTCTATCTCCTACAGGTCCGGCCCATGAGCCTCTCCCCGGAGGGGGAGGTAAACCTCGGTGATTTTGAAAAGGCGGGATCCCTGATCTATACGCGGAACAGCCTGGGCCACGGGGTTCTTCCGGATATCCGCGATCTGATCTATCTTCCCCCCCGGATTTTCGACAAAACGAGAACCGGGGAGATGGCCCGGGAGATCCGGGAGATGAACCGGGTCATGAGGGAAGAGGGGAGGCGTTACATTCTGGCCGCGCCCGGTC
>QKAI01000298.1 GCA_003246505.1 Spirochaetaceae bacterium
AGCGAATTCGGAAAAAACTCGGGAAAAAAAATGAAAAAAGTTTAAATCCCGGGCCTGAGTATCTCCCCCCGAGGCCGCCCACCATCCCAATTCACCATTCTCCACTCTTAATTCTCCATTCGTCATTCGTCATTCCACATTCTTCATTCCCAATTCGTAATTCGTCATTCTTAATCCTTCACTCTTGACCCTATTCCTTTAAATAGTGTATAAATATCGGGCGTAAATTTATTTATTGGAAGGCATATGCTTGATAATTTAGCTTCCCGTTTTACCGACATAACGAGAAAACTGTCGGGAAATGCGAAGATTACCGACAAAAATATTGAACAGGCCGTAGAGGAAATCAAGGCCGCCCTGCTCGATGCGGATGTGAATCTGCGGGTGGTCCGCCGTCTGGTGAACCGCACCATGGACGACGTGCGCGGGCAGGATGTTCTCAAGTCGGTCAATCCGGGGCAGCAGTTCGTCAAGATCGTCCACGACAGGATGGTGGCCCTTCTGGGAGACTCCCGGCAGGAGCTGGAACTCAAGGGGAAGGACGCCACCAGCGTCATCCTCTTCCTCGGTCTCCAGGGTGCCGGTAAAACCACCGCCGCCGCCAAGCTGGCCAACCTTCTTAAGACGAAGGAAGAGCGCAAGGTCCTTCTGGTGGCCTGCGACCTGGTGCGCCCCGCCGCGGTGGAGCAGCTCTCCGTCCTGGGCCGGCAGATCGAGGTGGAAGTCTACCGGGAAGAGACGAAGGATGCGGTCAAGGTCGCTTCCAACGCTCTCAAGTACGCTAAAAAGAATCTTTTCGACACGGTCATTATCGATACGGCCGGTCGTTTGCAGATAGACGAAGCCATGATGGGGGAGATCGTCAAGGTCCGCGATGCGGTCAAGCCTGACGAAACCATCCTCGTGGCCGACGCCATGACCGGTCAGACCGCCGTCGACATTGCCAAGAGCTTTGACGAGCAGATGGGCCTGACCGGCGTGATTCTGACCAAGTTCGACTCGGACACCCGGGGAGGTGCGGCTATCTCCCTGCGTTCCGTCACCGGCAAGCCGATCAAGTTCATAGGGGTGGGGGAGAAGATCGAAGATCTGGAACCCTTTTACCCCGAGCGGATTGCCGGCCGCATTCTGGGCATGGGAGACGTGGTATCCCTCGTCGAAAAGGCCCAGGAGCATGCGGACGAAGAGGAAGCACTGAGGCTGCAGAAAAAAATGGCCGGGGGAACCTTTACCCTCGAAGACTACCTGGCCCAGTTTCAGCAGGTGAAGAAGATGGGCAGCGTGGAATCTCTTATAAAGATGCTTCCCGGCGCCGCCAATCTTCCCGAGAACGCGGTGGACGAAAAGAAAATGAAAAGGGAGGAGGCGATTATCCTGTCCATGACGCCCTACGAGCGTCAGAACTACCGGATTATCGGTCCTCCCCGGCGAAAAAGAATCGCCAAGGGCTCAGGGACTTCCGTGGCCGACGTCAATCGTCTGTTGAAGACTTTCGAGAAGACGAAGCTCATGATGAAGAAACTCACAAAGAATAAAGGCATGCAGGCCCAGCTGATGAAGCAGTTCGGCGGCGTGTAATTGTACGCATATTAAGGAGAATTCTGTGGTTAAGATCAGATTAAAAAGACTGGGAACGAAAAAAAGACCCTACTACCGCGTGGTTGTAATGGACTCCAGACTGGCCCGTGACAGCCGGACCCTGGAAGAGGTGGGAATCTACCACCCCCTGGAAACGGAGGACAAGCAGTTTTCCATTAAGGAAGAGTCCGTCAAGGCTTGGCTCGGCAAGGGCGCCCAGCCCTCTCCCACCGTAAAGAAACTTCTTAACAAGAAAGGCATCACCGTTAAGTAAGGAGCTTTTACATGGAGAAGGAACTGGTTGAATATATCGCCCGTTCTCTCGTGGACGATCCCGACGGGGTCGAAGTGAACAGGATAGACGGGGAGAAATCCACGATCCTGGAACTGCGGGTAGCGGAAAGCGATGTGGGAAAGGTCATCGGGAAGCACGGCCGGATCGCCAAGGCGGTCAGGACGATTCTTTCCGCTTCGGCCAACAAGTCGGGAAAGCGGCTTGTTCTGGAAATCCTGGACTGATTATGCCCGGCATTCAGGACGAAGAGTCCGCCGGTAAGATCCAAGGTTTTCTGGCGATCGGAAGCATCCGCACCTCCCACGGGGTCAAGGGGCTTCTGAAGGTACATAGCTTTTCCGGAGAGACGGAGCACTTCTTTCAATTGGAAGAGGTGACTCTGATGGACAAAAAGGGCAGAAAAAGGATCTTTGCCGTGGAACGGGTCGTTCCCAACGGGGAGGAGGTTCTTTTGAAGCTCAGGGGCATAGACACGCCGGAGATGGGGAAATCCTACGCCGGCTGGGAGATCTGGGTGCCCCGGGAAATGGCGGCCCCCTGCGACGAGGGGGAGTTCTATTACGCCGATCTGGTCGGGTGCCGGCTGTTCCACGGGGAGGAATCCCTGGGGACCGTGGCCGCCATTACCGACGGGGGCGGGGGAACTCTTCTGGAGATCGAACGGGCCGGCGGGGGTGAGACGTTCTACGTTCCCTTCCGGGCGGAATTCATCGGGCGGGTCGATACGGCCGGCAAGACGGTGGAGCTGCTGGAACGGTGGGTGGCGGAGGAATGAAGTTCACCGTGCTGACCCTGTTTCCCGAAATAGTGGAGGCCTTTTTTACCTCCAGCATCATGGCGAAGGCGGTGGAGCGGGGACTGATCTCCTACGATCTTGTCAACATCCGCGATTTTGCCTATGATAAGCACCGGACCTGCGACGACGCCCCCTACGGCGGCGGCGCGGGGATGGTTCTGAAAGCGGAGCCCCTGGCGGGTGCCCTCGATTCGGTGGGCGCCCTGGAAAAGAGGGTGGTGTTTCCCACTCCCTCCGGGGTTCCCTACACGCAGAAAAGGGCCCAGGAATACGCTTCCCTGGACGAAATCGTCCTGATCTGCGGGCGCTACGAAGGGATCGATCAGAGAATCATCGATCTTTACGTGGACGACGAGGTGACTATCGGGGATTATGTTCTCTCCTCCGGAGAGATCTCCTCCCTGGTATTGATAGATTCGGTTTACCGGCTGTGCGACGGGGTGATCACCCAGGAGTCCCTGGTGGAGGAGAGTTTTCAGAACTCCCTTCTGGAGTACCCCCACTACACGAGGCCGGAGGTCTTTCGGGATCTGACGGTTCCGGAGGTGCTCATGAACGGCCACCACGCGAAGATCGAGGAGTGGCGCATGGAAAAGCGGATCGAAAAGACAAGGAAGAACAGGCCCGATCTTTGGGACTTGAAGAAGAGTATCGAGTAGCAGGAGGATGCTGTAATGGATATGATAAAAGCCCTTGAGGCGGAGCAGATCAAGGACGACCGGGAGAACTTCCGGATCGGTGACACGGTAAAGGTTTACTTTAAGATTATCGAAGGTAAAACCGAGCGGGTACAGGTTTACGAAGGCCTGGTTCTCTCGCTGAACAATTCCGGCCTTTCCCGGACCGTAACGGTCAGAAAGATGTCCTACGGCGTAGGCGTTGAGAGGATCTTCCCCATCCACAGCCCCCGGATTGAAAAATTCGAGGTTGTGAGACCCGGTAAGATCAGAAGAGCCAAGCTTTACTCCATCCGTGACCGGGTTGGTAAGCGCGCCAAGGTTAAGGAACTTATCCGCTCCAAAAAGGATCAGAAGGCTAACTAAATAGCCCGACGGTAAATCCGGAAAGGGACAACCTTTCAGATCCGGCAAGAGTTCACGCAACTCTTAAGAATATGATTCCTGCCGTACCCATGGGGGAATCCGCTATTAAATGAATCCACTGCCCAGGCGGTGGATTTTTTTTGCCTTAACCTGTACCATGGGGGCCATGAGAGAGATAGGGTGCGAAGAGGTGGCCGCCTCTTTAAAAAAGGCCCTCCTTAAGGCGGGGGTGGAGCTCCCCGCCGATGTGAAGGGGGTTATGAAAGAGGCGTCCCGCCGGGAGACCGGCCGTTCGGCCCTGGTGTTCCAGCGCTGTCTGGAGAATATGGACGTGGCGGAGAAGGAGGGCCTTCCCCTCTGCCAGGATACGGGCATGGTGCTCCTCTTCTGCGAGATAGGACAGGACCTGCGCCTGGACGGGGACCTGAACGAAGCCCTGGAGCGGGGCGTCCGGGAGGCCTACGAGGAGGGATACTTCCGCAAGTCCGTGGTCATGGATCCCCTTAAGGACCGCAGGAACAGCGGCACCAATCTTCCCCCCGTTGTCTACCACGAACTCGTGAAGGGGGACCGGCTTAAGATCAACCTCCTCCTCAAGGGCTTCGGCAGCGAGAACTGCTCCCGCATCCACATGCTCAAACCCACCTGCACCCGGGAAGGGGTGATCGAGGCGGTCCTGAAAACCGTCACCGAAGCGGGGGGCTCCCCCTGTCCCCCCATCGTGGTCGGCATCGGCCTGGGGGGAACCATGGACAAGGCGGCGGTGCTTTCCAAAAAGGCCCTGTGCCGGTCCCTGGACTCCCACCATCCCGACCCCTGGTACGACGAACTGGAGAGGGAGCTTTTGGAGCGCATCAATAAAACCGGTATCGGCGGGGGAGGCCTGGGGGGGGACGTGACCGCCCTGGGCGTGAAGATCGAAACCTATCCCACCCATATCGCCGGTCTGCCCCTGGCGGTTACCATTAACTGCTGGGCCGACAGGAAAGGGGAGGTGGTTCTGTGACGGCAAAGGTGAGACAGCTGACGGTTCCTCTGAGTGATGTAGATATCGCTTCTCTGACCGCCGGGGACGAGGTGGAACTGAACGGGACGATTCTCGTGGGCCGGGACCAGGCCCACTTCAGGCTCTGCCAGGCCCTGGACCGGGGGGAGAGCCTTCCCCTGGAGATCCGGGGGGAGACCATTTACTACATGGGGCCCGCCCCCACCCCCCCCGGGCGGATCATCGGGTCCGCCGGGCCCACCACCTCCTCCCGCATGGATCCCTTCGCCCCCCGCCTGCTGGACCTGGGCCTTAAGGGGATGATCGGCAAGGGGCCCCGTTCAAGGGATGTCCTGGAGGCGATGGTCCGCAACGGGGCGGTCTACTTTTACGCCTACGGGGGATGCGGCGCCCTCTACGCCCGGAGAATCGTCTCTTCCGAGTGCGTGGCCTATGAGGATCTGGGCCCCGAGGCGATCTACCGGCTCAGGGTGGAGCGGTTTCCCCTGGTGGTGGCCGCCGATGCCCGGGGCGGGAGTCTTTACTAGATTACCAGTTCCCAGTAGATATTGTTTTCCTCGGTGAAGATGCGCCAGCTCTGCTGCACCGGGGGAAAGAAGTCGCCGAAGGCGCTCAGGCCGATGATGTCGATCTGGGTGAGGGCGTCCGGGTCGTAGTACAGCTCCACGGTTATGTCCGCTTCCCCGTCCATGATCCGGTTGAGCGCCTGGTGCCAGTGGATAAAGCTCTCCAGGGGGAGGTACAGGTCCTTCCGGTTCCGCCAGGTGAAGCTGAAATCCAGAAAATCCATCTGATAGGACCCGGGGTCCCTCTCTATGATGTCCCCGATCTCTATGTCCTGCTGCTCCAGCCACAGGCCGAACCGGTCCAGGAAGACGGAAGGGGAGAGTTCCAGGGCGTCGCAGGCCGTTTTGAACCACATGGAGGAGAGTCCCTTGGTATAGAAGAAGTCGCAGAGCCGGGTCAGCCGGGCGGCTTCCTCCAGGTCCTCATCGGTAAAGCCGGGCCTTCCGGTCACCACCTTCTCGAAGGAGCCGTCGTGGGTAATGCCCCACTCCTCGGCCCTGTTGGCCAGCTCCGTGCCCGGCAGCAGGGAGAGGGGGAAGATGTCCAGGTTCGAGGGGGAGAGGGAGAGGGCGAAGTCCAGGCTCTCCCGGAAGCCCGCCAGGGTATCCAGGGGCAGGCCGTAGATGAGGTCGAAGCCGTAAACCAGGTAGTGCTCGTTCAACAGGTCGATCTTCTTTTTGAACTGGCCGGGGCGGAAGGGGCGGTTCAGCCGGGCCATGACCTTGTGCTGCACGCTCTGGAGGCCTATCTGGAGGGAGACCACCAGTTTGCCGAAGAGCTTCGCCTGGGCCGGGGTGACCCGCTCCGCCCGGATTTCAAAGGTGTAGTGGATGTGGGGCGCCGTTTCCGCCACCATCTCCAGAAAGGCGGTGCACCAGTCGTCGTCGTGGTTAAAGGTGGAATCGAGCACCCAGATGTCCCTCACCCCCTTTTTGGCGAAGAGGCGGAGCTCCTCCTGCAGCCGGCTCATGGGGAAGCGGCGCACCCATCCCTTGTTCCGGGATTCGTAGCAGAAGGCGCAGTTGTAGGGACAGCCCCGGGAGAGTTCCCAGAGAATCCCCTCGTACCGGGCGGGATCCACCGTGCCCGCCAGAAAGGGGGAGGGGAGGGTTTCCAGATTGATCTGGGGGCCCTGGATCAGGGTCGTTTCCGAGGGCCTCGCCCCGGTGAGAATGCCCTCCAGCGCGTCCTCCCCCTCGTTCTGAACCAGGTAGTCGAACAGGCCGCCCCGTTCCAGATCCTCCGGGGCCGCCGAAATATGGGGGCCCCCGGCGAAGAGAAGGAGGGAGGGCTTCTGTTTTCTTAAAATCTCCGCCGTTTCCCGGATTTTCCTGACGTTCCACATGTAGCAGGAGAAGCCGATCGCCTCGTATTTCTCCTCCAGGAGGGTGCGGGCGATAGAGGCGGGGGAGTCGTCAAGGGTGAAGTCCCGAAGGGTGGTCTTGATCAGAAGATCCGCCGGGAGAGCCGCCTTCAACTGCGCCGCGGCCAGGGGAAAGGCTAAATTGTTTGCTTCTACATGAATGGTTACAAGGGCCGTCAAGGGTGCGGTTGTCATACCCCTATGATAGGCAATGGGGCCCTAAAATTCAATATTATAAACCCATTTTATCAAAGAAAGGGATTGACCGCCCGTTCCGGATAGAGGCGGCTCAGGGTCTGGATGAGCTTGAGGACCTCCAGCTGGTATTTGTCCAGAAGCCCGGCGGAGGTGTGGCAGTCCAGTAAGTTCCTGCCCCGCCCCACACCGGCCATCACGTCCCCCAGTTCCCGGTCGTTAAGAAAATGGGAGAACCGTTTGAAGAACTCCATCTGAATGTCCTCATCCTGCAGGGATATCCACTGTCTGCTGTCCATGGTCCCCATTGTAGAGAAAGACAAACCGTCTTGCAAGGAAAATGTTCCTGTATTAGTATGAAAAAAGATATCATTCCCCGGAGGATACAATGGAAAAAGGCGTCGGACAGGATACATTCAGAATCTGTTTCATCAGCGGCAAACTGGGAGACGTGGACGGGGTTTCCCTGGAAGTGGACAAGTGGATCTCCGTCCTGAGGGAGTCGGGCCATGAGATTTTCACCATCGCCGGGCGCTACGCCAAGCCGGTGCAGAATGTTCCCGGGGAGAATCAGTTCGTGGTGCCGGAGATCGATTTCTCCTCGGCGGAACAGAAATCCTACGAGACCCAGCTCTTCCCCTACCTGAGCAAGAGGCCCCCCCTCATCATGGAGGAGGAGCTGGAATCCCTGCGCCAGAAGCTCATGGCCCACGGCCGGGACGTGGCCAATCAGATGTACGAGATTATCCAGGACAGGGACATAGACGTTCTGGTGGGGCAGAACACCAACGCCATGCCCATGACCCTTCTGGGGGGCATCGCGGTCTACCTGCTGGCCACGGAGATGCGGGTGGCCACCATCTTCCACCACCACGACTTCTGGTGGGAGAGGAGCCGGTTCAGCGACAACAACATAGAGGATCTTCTTAACGATATCATGCCCCCCTCCGACCTGGGCACGGAGCACGTGGTCATCTCCTCCTACGCGGCCCATATCCTGGAGTCCATCAAGCGGGTGAAGCCCCATATCATCAATAACTGCGAGGATTTCGACGATCCCCCCGTGCTTGACGACTACAACCGGGACTTCCGTAAAGAGCTCGGCTACGGGGAGGATGACATCCTCATCGTCCAGCCCACCCGGATCGTCCCCCGCAAGAGGATAGAGGACTCGGTCTCCCTGGTGGGTAAGTTCCAGGAGCGCTATCCCGATCTGGCCCCCCGGGTCCGGTTCATCATCTCCCTCTACCAGGGGGACGAGAGGGACGCCAGCTATGTGAAGTCCATCATGGGCATGGCGGAGCGGCTTAACGTGCGCATCGATCTGATCTCGGCCCGGGTCGCCTCGGTGCGGGGGACCGACGGGGAGGGGCGCAAGCTTTATACCAACCGGGACGTGCTTGTGAATGCGGACCTGGTGACCTATCTGCCCGTCTGGGAGGGTTTCGGGAACGCCCTGCTGGAGGCCATCGCCGCCAGGGCCCCGGTCATGACCACCACCTATCTGGTCTACAAGACGGATATCATGGGGGTGGGGCTCCGGACGATCGAGGTGAGGGACGACTACGACCGCTTCGGCCGGCTGATTATCCCCGACGAGGTGGTGGAGAAGATGCACCGGGTCCTGACCGACGGGGAGCTGCGCCGGGAGATGGTGGAGACCAGCTTCGCCGTGGCCAATCGCCACTTCGGCTACGACAAGCTGCGGGAGAAGCTCAGCGAGGTCATGGAGAGCTACGGCGACGAAATCCGGGCCTCCCGCAAGCGGCTGCACAAGAGCAAAAAGGACTTCTACGTCTGACCCTGCCCGGTAATTTTAACCGGATTTAACATTGGCCCCCTTGTTTCTTGCCCCCGATAGGATAATATTAGGCTTATGTACCGCAAGACCCTTATCCTGTCGGCCCTGGCGAGCTTCCTCCTCATCTCCCTGGTGTTCCTGTTCCTCTTTCGGGGGGTGAACCGGGATCTGGAGGAGGCGAAGCGCCAGAACGATAAATTCCTCATTTTTACCGTATCCAACAGCATCCAGGGCATTCGGAATGAGGTCCTCTATCTCTTCGACTCCTTTTCCGGACGGGTGCAGGATCTGAACGGGAAGGGCTGGGACGGCGACCTGGACTCCCTGCCCCGGGATGAGGAGTATCAGATAGAGAATTTCCCCTCCCTCGTGAAGCGCATCGACTACATGGAAAAGGGGAGCATAGACGAGATGTTCCTGCTCAAGGGGTTGTTCGGCAATGTGGAGGAGCTGTACGGGGAGATCATCAGCCGGCTCACCGATCCGCCCCAGGCGGAATTTCCCGCCATCATCCATATCTTCGATTTTTACGGCTACATGGTGTTTCCCGTTACCAGGGATCCGGCGGAGAAATACTCCGGGTTCCTGGTCGTGTTTCTGGATATCCGACCCGCGGTGGAACAGTTTTTCATGGAGAGGCTGAAGGCGGAACTCCCCGACACCCGGGGGGGCTTTCTGGGGAGGAGCACGGTCAGTTACACCATTAGCCAGAAGGAGGGGCGCGATCTGAGCCGGGAGGATCTTGAGTATAACTGGGTCTTTGATCTGAGCCGGAATTTCAATCTCTTCCGCGTCCGCGATTACTACTACAACCGGACCGACCAGTTCCTGAGCCTGCCCGTGGTGGACTCCCTGACCGACAACCATCTCTATCTGACCCTGTCCCGGGATTCGGGCAACCGGGCCGTGGGGGACCGGGCGGGGAGGATCCGGACCTATCTGCTGCTGCTCCTCCTTTATCTTTTCCTCATGGGCTCCCTTCTTCTCTTCCTTTACTCCGTCTACCGCATCCAGGAGAACTACCGGCGGGAGCGGCAGTTCACCTCCCTCATCTCCCATGAGCTCAAAACCCCCCTGAGCGTCATCAAGCTGGCCGCGGAAAACCTCTCCGGAGGCTATGTGCGGGGGGAATCGGACGTGGTGGAGTACGGGACTCTGATAGGGGATGAGTCGGGCCGGCTGGGCAGGATGATCGAGAACATCCTCCTCCTTTCCACCCTCTCCTGGGCGAAGGAAGGGGAGGAGCGCACCCCCGCGGGGGAGGTGGCGGAGAATCTTCTGAGGAAAAACAGGACCCTCACCAGAGACCAGGGCGTGGTGCTGACCGGGGAGATTCGCTCCGGGGAGGGGTTCCTCTGCGGGGGAGCCTCCCTTCTGGAGGCGGCCCTGAACAATCTGATTCACAACGCCGTCGTCTACGGGGCCTCCCGTTCGGAGGACCGGCGGGTCATCCTGCGCCTGGAAAATCAGAAGCGGAAGCGAACGGAGGGGGTCCTTTTTTCGGTGATAGACCACGGCCCGGGGATCGGTTGGTCCGATTCGCAGAGGATCTTCGAGGACTTTACCCGGGGAAGGGACGCCCGGGAGAAACAGCTGCCCGGCAGCGGCATAGGACTCTCCCTGTCCCGGCGGATCGCCGAATCCCTGGGGGGGACTTTGAATCTGGTCCGGTCCCTTAAGAGGGAGACCGTCTTTGAACTGTGGGTGCCCGCGGGGAGGGAAAATGAAGAAAATTCTCATGATAGAGGATGATCCGGGGCTGGTGCGAACCATCGGCGACCGGCTGAGGGCGGAGGGTTACGACTTCCAGCGCTCCGGGGACGGGCTGGAGGGGAGGAACCGGGCCCTGAACGAGGTTTTCGACCTGCTCCTGGTGGATCTGATGCTCCCCGGGGTCAGCGGGTTCGATATCATCCGCGATCTGAGGAGCCGGGGAATCCTGACTCCCATCATCATTCTCAGCGCCAAGTTCCAGATGTCCGATAAGGTCTCCGGCCTGCGCCTGGGGGCGGACGATTACCTGGTCAAGCCCTTTGAGTTCGACGAACTGCTGGCCCGGGTCGAGGCTCAGCTCCGCCGTACCGACTACGGGTCCCGGGGCCGGGAGAGGGACGGGGCGAAGGAGAACTGGCTGGACCTGAACCGGGAGGACTACCGCTTCGGCGGGTATACCCTGAGCTTCCGCGACTGCGGCCTCACCGGGGAGGAGGGCCCGGTCCCCCTCTCCCATATCGAGTTCAAACTCCTCGCCTTCCTGGTGCTGCACCGGGAGCGGGTGGTTCCCAACGAGGAACTCCTGGAACAGGTCTGGGAGTACGATGAGGCGGTTTCCACGAGGACCCTCTATGTTCACATCGCCTGGCTGAGGAAAAAAATAGGGCGCTCCGGATCGGAGGGACCCATACAAACTGTCCGGGGCGTGGGATACCGGTTCAGGGAAGCTTCTTAAAAAAATCGCAATTTTTCCTTTCATTTTTGTTCTTCATGATTTATCTTGTAGTAAAAGGAGAAAGCAGATGGATATCTATAAGTGCGAATTATGCGGAAATATCGTTGAAATGATTCACGTCGGAGGCGGTACCCTGGTCTGCTGCGGTCAGGACATGACAAAGCTGGATCCCAAGACGGCGGACAGCGCCACCGAAAAGCATGTTCCCCTTGTGGTCAAGGAAGACAAGGGTTACCGGGTCACCGTGGGCAGCACCCTCCATCCCATGACCGAAGAACACTGGATACAGTGGATAGAACTGAGCGTGGACGGAACAATAATGAGACAGAAGCTGAATCCCGGAGATAAGCCGGAAGCTTTCTTTTGTGTAAGCAAAGCAGGCAAGGATGTTTTTGCCAGAGAATATTGTAATATCCACGGATTGTGGAAAGGAGTGTGAACTATGAAGTATGTATGCAATGCGTGCGGTTACATTTATGATCCCGCCGATGGTGACACGGACAACGGGATTGATCCCGGCACGGAATTCGCCGATCTTCCCGAAGATTGGGTCTGCCCCGTTTGCGGCGTCAGCAAGGATGAATTCGAACCCCTGGATTAATTCCTGAAAGGTTAACAAGTATTTACAGGCCGTTCCCCCCGGGGAGCGGCTTTTTTTTTCAGGAAAGGCCCAGGCGCCGGTCCTCCTCCCGGGCCCGTTTCATGAGCTGGAAGAGGCGGGGGTAGAGGAGGAGCAGAAGGGGGATGATGAGCCAGTCCGATAGCAGGGGAGAGAAGAGGATGAAGTCGTAGAGCCCGTGGATCAGGACGGCGGCGAAAAGGCCCCGGCCGAAATAGGTTCTGTTCCCGAAGTAGCTTTTTCCGATGTAATAGCCCATGAACCCGGAGGAAAGGGCGTGGAGGGGTACGGAGGTGAAGGCCCGGAGGAGAAGGACCGCCACCGCGTTGGAGGAGCCCATGGCGTACATCATGTTCTCGTAGAAGGCGAATCCCAGCCCGGCGGTCACCGCGTAGACAATGCCGTCGGTGATCTCGTCAAATTCGGATTTATGGGCCGCGTAGCCCCTTACCACCCACATCTTCACCCCCTCCTCGCAGAGGCCCGCCACAAGAAAGGCGTGGAAGACATTCCAGAGGAGCCGGGGGATGAGGCCGGTGAAGAGGGAGAGGACCGATTCCATGACCACCGCGGGAAGAATGGCCAGTATGCCTAAGAAAAACGTCCGGGCTATGAGGCCGGCGGGCTCCGGCTTCTGGTTGTCCCGCTTGAGGAAGGCCCGGAGAATCACCAGGGCGGGGAGGAAGGAGAAGGCCGCCAGGATCAGATAGTACATAGGCCTTCCCGGACCAGTTCGTCGAGGATCTCGATGAACCGGCGGTTGTTCTCCTCCGTTCCGATGGTGTAGCGGATGGAATGGGGCATGGCGAAGGAGCTCAGGTCCCGTATGACGATGCCCCTTTCCGCGTAGCCCGTGAAGATCTGCGACGCCGGTGTGGCGAAGGTGAGGCAGAGGAAGTTGCTCTGGGTCGGGAAGTAGCTCACCCCCCTCCTGTCCAGTTCCCCGTAGAGATATCTCTTGCCCCTGAAGGTCATCTCCCGGGATTTTTCGTAAAACTCCTCATCCCCCAGGGCCGCCTCCGCCGCCGCCTGGGCGGGGGTGTTCACGTTAAAGGCGTGCTTGGCCCGGTAGAGGGCCTCTATCAGCTCCCCGTTGCCCATGGCATAGCCCACCCGCAGGGCGGCGAGGCCGTAGATCTTGGAATAGGTGCGGGAGATGACCAGATTGGGGTACTCCGCCAGGAGGCGGGGGGAGTCGGGATAGTCCGGGGCCTCGGAGCGGTCCACATAGTCAAAGTAGGCCTCGTCCAGAAAGACCACTACCCCTTCGGGGACCCTCTTGAGAAAGGCCCTCAGGGCCTCTTCCCCGAAATACCCCCCCGTGGGATTGTTGGGATTGCAGAGAAAGACGATCTTCGTCTTCTCCCCTATCCCCTCCGCCAGGGCCTCCAGGTCAAAGATCCCCTCCTTAAGGGGAACCTTCCGGCAGACCCCGCCGAAGCATTTGACGGAAAAGTTGTACTCCGAGAAGGTGTTCTCCGAGGTCAGCCCCTCGTCCCCCGTGTTGATCAGGGCGCCGGAGGCGAAGACCATGAGCTCGTCCGATCCGTTACCCACGATGATATTCTCCGGCGAAAGGCCGTTGCGGGCGGCGATCTTCTCCCTCAGGGAGGTGGACATGCCGTCGGGGTAGCGATGAACCGTTTCGAGGCTGGCCGCGGCGGCCTTCACGGCGGCCGGGCAGGGTCCGAGGGGATTCTCGTTGGAGGAGAGTTTGACGGCGTTGGGCAGCTTTTTTCCCGCCGCGTAGGGGGGGAGGTCGGCCAGACTTTCTTTGATGAATCGGTTCATGGACCCATCATAGCAGTTCCCTTTTTTTTATGCAACTTTTCCCCGGCCCGGTTGGTTACTGGGGTATAAGCCGGGATATCTTGTGGAAGAACTCCTCCGGGGCGAAGGGCTTGCTGATGTAGCCGTCGAATCCGGTGCTCTCTATGAGGTTCTGGTCCTCCCCGGAGGCCATGGCGGTCAGGGCTACGATGGGGACGGCGGTTTTGCCGCTTATCCTCTCGTTGTCCCGGATTTTGCGGAACGCTTCGAATCCGTCCATTTCGGGCATGTGGATGTCCATGAGGATCAGGTCGGGCTTCTCCTTCAGGAAGATCTCAAAGGCTTCCTTTCCGTTTTCCGCTTCCAGGATCCGGCAGGACTTCTTTTCCAGGAGGCGGCAGGCCAACAGGCGGTTGACCCGGTTGTCCTCCGCCACCAGGATGGAACGGTTCTTCCAGAGGGTGCTCTCCCACTCCTCCCGTTCCTCCTCCTCTCCGGGAACGTCGGCCCGTTCCGAGGCCAGGGGTTTCTTCAGGTCCAGCTCGAAGGTGAAGGTCGACCCGTTCCCCACGTAACTGTCCACGGTCAGGCTGCCCCCCATCATGACGGCCAGGGAGGAGCTGATGGCCAGGCCCAGCCCGGTGCCTCCGAACTGGCGGGTGGTGGAGGGGTCCGCCTGGCTGAAGGCCTGGAACAGGGCCTCCTGTTTCTCCCTGGGAATGCCGATGCCCGAATCGCTGACGGCGGCCCGGAACAGGAGGCGCCGCCCCGGCCGCTCCTCCCCGGTGACCCGGAGGGAGATGAAGCCCCGGGAGGTGAATTTCATGGCGTTGCCTATGATGTTCAGAAAGATCTGCTTGATCCTCAGGGGATCGCCCAACAGCTCCCGGGGCAGGTTTTCCCGGGTCACCTCAAAGGCGAGCCCCCGGTTCTCTATCTGGGGGCGGAAGAAGAGGGATATTTCGTCCAGGAGCTTGTCCGGGGAGAAGGGGATCTCCTCCAGGGTCATTTTCCCCGAATCCATTTTGGAGAAATCCAGGATATCGTTGATGATGTGGAGGAGGGAGTCGGAGGACATGCGTATGATGTTCAGGTACTCCCGCTGCTCCCCGGTCAGGTCGGTCTGCAGGGCCAGTTCGGTCATGCCGATGATGCCGTTCATGGGGGTGCGGATCTCATGGGACACGTTGGCCAGGAAGAGGGATTTCTCCTCCATGAAGCCCCGGGTCTTCTCCTCCCTGTCCTTCTCCCTGAAGAAACTGTCCACCGCCACCGAGCCCGCTTCCTCCAGGTGATAGGCGTGGTACCGGGTTTTGCCGTCCTTATCCAGGGTCCGGCGGGTGTAATGGACGGGCCTGTCCCCTATGCCCTCCCAGAATCCCTCATCCTCCTCCGGGCCGGTCTCCCTTCCCCGGGCGAGGAAGGCCAGATTCTCCTTCAGAAGGGTCTTGAGGGGATGGCCCAGGAGGGCGGCGGCACTCTCCGTGGCTTCCAGAATATCCCCCCGCCCGTTGGTAATAAGGACCGGCCTGTTTTCGAGTTCGAACAATTGTCTGTAGAAATCCAGGGGAAGCTGCTTCCGGTGCATTTATACCTCTTCCTTGATAATAGGTTCAACGGAGAGAAATTTCCACTCTTTTTTCATTCCCCCTTCCGGTCCCGCCGGGTATACGGGGGGGTAATCCGGGGCGGGGCTTGATTTTATTGCCCCTTTCTCCCTATTATAATCCCCTATCGGGAGATTGTAATGAGAGAAGAATTACAGAAAAAATTTGATGAATATAAGGCCCTGGGCCTGGCCCTGAACATGCAGAGGGGTCAGCCGGGGGATGACAATTTCGATATATCCAACCCCATGCTCACCATCGCGGGGAAAGAGGATATGTTCGTTTCCGGCATATCCCTGAGGAACTATCCCGGGGGCGTCTACGGCCTCAAGGAGGCCCGGGAGCTCTTTGCGGAGATGCTCAAGGTCAAGCCGGAGGAGGTCCTTTGCGGCAATAACTCCAGCCTTATGATGATGAGCAACCTCCTCATGTGGGCCATGCTCAAGGGGCTCAGGAACTCCTCCGGGCCCTGGGCGGGGCAGAAGCCGAAAATGATCGTGACCGTTCCCGGATACGACCGGCACTTCCTCCTCCTGGAGACTCTGGGATTTGATATGGTGACCGTTCCCATCGGGCCCGACGGCCCCGACATGGACCGGGTGGAGAGCCTGGCCGCCTCGGACAGCCGCATCAAGGGCATCCTCTTCGTCCCCACCTACAGCAATCCCACGGGGGATTCCATCTCCCTTTCCACGGCGGAGAGACTGGCCTCCATGGAGTGCGCCGCCCCGGATTTTACGATCTTCGCCGACGACGCCTATGTGATCCACCACCTCGCCGAGAATCACCCCGACGTGCCCAGCCTGGTGCGTGTCTGCGAAGAGAAGGGCAACCGGGACCGGATCTTTGTCTTCGGTTCCACCTCCAAGGTGACCTACGCCGGCGCCGGCGTGGCCGCCATGGCCTCCTCCCCGGAGAACCTCGCCTGGTACGCCGGCCTTCTGGGGACCCAGTACATCGGCCCCAACAAGGTGGAGCAGTACCGGCACGTGAAGTTTATCCGCCAGTTCCCCGGGGGGCTGGAGGGGCTGATGAAAAAGCACGCCGAACTCCTTAAACCCAAATTCGAAGCGGTGGAGGAGGTTCTGGAGCGGGAGCTGGGCGGTACGGGCCTGGCCCGCTGGACCATACCCCACGGGGGGTATTTCATAAGCCTGGACACGGCAAAGCCCGTGGCGGACAGGGTTGTGAAGCTGGCGGCGGAAGCGGGGGTGTCCTTGACCCCCGCCGGGGCGACCTATCCCGGCGGCAGGGACCCGAACAACAGCAACATCCGCCTCGCCCCCACCAGGCCTCCCCTGGGGGAGGTGAGGAAGGCCATGGAGATCGTGGCCCTCTGTATAAAACTGGCGTCGGAGTAGGGTCGTGTACATAGTCATTCTGGGCGCGGGAAGAATCGGATACCAGCTGGCGCGCCAGCTGATCGACGAGGGGAAGAACGTCGCCCTTATCGAAAACGACAAGGAAGTGGCCCGGGACGTCCTGGCCCGGCTGGACTGTCTGGTTGTCAATGACAACGGGACCAGCCTGGAGGCCCTGAAAAAGGCGGGCATCCAGAAGGCGGACGCCTTCGTCAGCGTCACCGATTTCGACGAGGTGAACATGATCGCCTGCGGCCTGGTCTCCTCGGAGTTCGAAAAGCCGGTGACCATCGCCCGGGTGAAGAACGTGGATTACTCCCGGACGAAGCTGCTCACCTATCCCTTCCTGGGAATAGACTACATCATCAACCCGGAGATCGAGGCGGCCAAGGCCATTCTCCGGGCCGTGGAGAACGGGGCCCGCAGCGATGTGATGCTCTTCGACAACAAGACCTTCCAGATCCGCGACCTGGTGGTGAAGGAGGACTCCCTCTTCCTGGGCCGGCCCCTTCAGGATATCCGCCGGGAGATGGATTTCGAATTCCTGGTGGCGGTTATCCTGCGGGACGATTTTTACCTGATCCCCACGGGGACAACCACCTTCCAGGTCAACGACAAGATCTATGTCCTCTCCACCAAGAGGGGGCTCGACCGGATCTTCGAGCGGGAGAACCGGGACCACCGGGATTTCGAGAAGATCGTACTGGTGGGGGGCGGCACGGTGGGCACCTACGTGGCGGACGGCCTGGTGGCGGACATCCGGGAGGAGAGTTCCCTCCTGGACAAGGTCAAATCGGCCCTGCTTCCCAAGGCGATCAGGAGAAAGGGGCGCAGCCTCCATATCATCGATAGGGACTACGACCGGTGCAAGGCCCTGGCCGAGCGCTATCCCGGCGCCCTGGTCACCTGCGACGACGTGACCGACGAGGGGGTTCTGGAGCAGGTGAAGCTCAGGAACAGCGACCTGATCATCACCACCACCAGCAGCCAGGAGCTGAACGTCATGACCGCGGTCTACGCCAAGACCCTGGGCGTGGGGGGGGCCATCTCCCTGGTGACCCGGCGGAACTACCGCCACATCGCCCACAGGCTGAACCTGGACGTGACCATAAGCCGGAACTCCACCATGGTGAACTCCATCCTCAAGATCATCCGCCACGGGAACATCAAGAACGTGCACGCCATCTCCGAGGGGACCCTGGAGGTCATCGAATTCTCCCTGGACAAGGCTTCCGCCGTCATCGGGAAGCCCCTGAGGGATATCCGGCTCCCCAAGAACACCCTGGTCCTTTTCCTTACCCGGGGGGAGGAAACCATTTTCGCCCGGGGCGACATGGTGCTGGACAGGAACGATCACGTGGTTCTCCTGACGGAGCGGGACTCCATCCAGCAGCTTGAAAAGATGATCGTCGGGTAGGCCTGTGAACAGTAAGCTGGTTTTCCATGTCCTGTCCATCATCGTCGGCATCGTGGCCTTCTTCATGCTCCTCACCGGGGGAATCTCTCTCATCTGCGGGGAGGGGGAGACGGCTCTGGTTTTCCTCAAGGTCTTTCTCTACTGCCTCCCCCCGGTTCTGGGGGTCTACTTTTTCACCCGCCCCTCCCGGGAGAAGAGCGTCCTGGGGACCAAGGACGGGTTCCTTCTGGTCTCCCTGGCCTGGCTCTTCGCCTCCCTGGCGGGGGCGCTCCCCTATGTGATGAGCGGGGCCATCCCCTCCTATACGGAGGCCTTCTTCGAGACCATGTCCGGCTTCACCACCACCGGGGCCTCCATCCTGACCGCCATAGAGCCCCTTCCCCGGGGCATCCTCTTCTGGCGCTCCCTGACCCACTGGCTGGGGGGAATGGGGATCGTGGTGCTGACCGTGGCCCTGCTGCCCCTCCTGGGCGTGGGGGGCATGCAGCTCCTCAAGGCGGAAGCCCCGGGCCCCTCGGTGGACAAGATCACCCCCAAGATCACGGAGACCGCCAAAATCCTCTGGGCCATCTACGCGGGCATGACCGTTCTGGAGACGGTGCTCCTCATGCTGGGGGGGCTCTCCTGGTTCGACGCCCTGACCCATACCTTCGGCACCCTGGCCACGGGGGGGTTCTCCACCATGAACGCCAGCGTGGGGGCCTATGACAATCCCTTCGTCCATAACGTGATCACCATTTTCATGGTCATGGCGGGAATGAATTTCGCCCTCTATTACCGTCTGCTCATCGGGGATCTGCGGAATTTCTTCAAGGATACGGAAATGAAGGTTTACCTGGCCATTTTCGGGTCCGTCTCCCTTTTCATGGCCCTGAACCTTCTGCGAAGCGGCACCTACGGGGATTTTGGTACCTCCCTGCGCTTCGCCGCCTTTCAGTCCGCCAGCATCATAACCACCACGGGCTACGCCACGGCGGACTTCGCCCTGTGGCCGGAATTTTCCAAGAACCTGCTCTTCTTCCTCATGTTCGTGGGGGGATGCGCCGGTTCC
>QKAI01000183.1 GCA_003246505.1 Spirochaetaceae bacterium
AAAATCACAAAATATCCCAGGAGAGAATTAACCGATGAAATTAAAACCGGAAATCCAAAAAGAGATACAGAAGAAACAGGAGAAGATGCTCAAGACAACCTATAAACTGCTGTCCGGTTCCGACCAGAAAGCCCTGACCGCCTTTTTGCAATCCGGAGCAACCCCGGGAAGCAAATCCTTCAAGGGTCTCAAGCCGAATGTGCAGAAGAGCATACTCAAAATGAATATTGCCAATATTGATATAGTGATTAAGGGAACAAAGAACCCGCTGACCCGATTGAGATACGGGATCGCGAAATTTTCCTACGAAAGCCTCCTAAAGGGTACGATGAAGGAAAAGGGGAAGAAATAACGGTACCGGGGGCCGTAATGCGCCCCCGGAATTAAGGGGATGACCTATTCCAGACCGTATTCCTTTCCATAGTTATCCACCACAAAATCGATATCCTTGTCCCCCCGTCCGCTCAGATTGACCAGTATGGACTGGCGGGGTTTCATGGTGGCCAGCTTGCAGGCATAGGCCACGGCGTGGGCGCTTTCCAGGGCGGGGATGATGCCCTCCAGCCGGCTCAGCTCAAAAAAGGAATCGAGGCAATCCCTGTCGCTGGCCACCACATAGTTCACCCGGCCCAGATCCTTGAGCATGGAGTGTTCCGGACCGACGCCGGGGTAATCGAGGCCGCTGGCGATGGAGTACACCGGGGCCGGCTCGCCCTTCTCATCCTGCAGGTTGTAGCACTTGAACCCGTGGATCATCCCCGGTTTGCCCATGGTCATGGTGGCGGCGTGATCACCCAGATTCAGGGAGCGGCCGGAGGGTTCCACCCCGTAGATCTCGCACTCCCCATCCTCGATGAAGGCGGAGAACAATCCCATGGCGTTCGATCCCCCGCCCACGCAGGCGACCACGTTGTCCGGCTGCTCGCCGGTCATGTCGTGGAACTGCTCCTTAGCTTCAATTCCGACGACCCTCTGGAAGTCCCGGACCATCATGGGAAAGGGATGGGGCCCCACCACGGAGCCGATGCAGTAGATGCTGGTGACCGGGTCCTGCAGATAGGCCCCGAAGGCGGAATCAACCGCTTCCTTCAGGGTTCTGAGTCCGAAGGTGACCGGTATGACCTTGGCCCCCAGAATCTTCATGCGCACCACATTGGGATGCTCCTTGGCGATGTCGACTTCCCCCATATGGATCTCGCAGTCCAGGCCGAAATAGGCCGCCGCCGTGGCCAGGGCGACCCCATGCTGCCCCGCGCCCGTCTCGGCGATAAGCTTCTTCTTCCCCAGATATTTGGCCAGCAGGGCCTCTCCCATGCAGTGGTTGAGCTTATGGGCTCCCGTATGGTTCAGATCCTCCCTCTTCAGGTAGATCCGTCCCCCGTATTTCTCGCTCAGGGTCCGGGCGTAATAGACCGGCGTGGGCCGGCCCTGAAAGTGCTTGCGGATGGAACGCAGCTCGGTTATGAAATCGTGGGATTTGCTGATGGAGAAGTAGGCATCGGTAATCTTGTCCATCTCCGCCTGCAGATCGGGGGGGATGAAAGAGCCCCCGTACTCACCGAAGTTCCCCTTGCTGTCGGGATTGCTTTTAAAATAGCCCATGGAATGTCCCCTTTTTGATTAGTATACAACCATTGTATACCGTTTCTATTCATAGAAGCAAGTTTATTCTTCAATTTCAAAGCTTTCCCCAGAAGATGTCCCTGTCCCCGTAGCGGCGGTATTGGAGGGCTTCCAGGATATGTTCCTCCCCTATGATCTCGGAGATGTCCAGATCCGCCGCCGTCCGGGCCACCCGGAGAATGGAGTGGCTGGCCCTGAAGGAGAGCCCCAGTTTCCCAATGCCCGCGGTAAAGGCTTTCCTGGCCCCCTCGTCAAGGGGACAGAGATCGGGCAGGCGGGAGACGGTTATGCGGGCGTTCCAGAGAAAATCCTCCTTCCGGTGCCTCTCCTTCTGAATCTCCCTTGCCGTATTGACCCGCTTCCTGATCAGGCCGCTGCCCTCCTCCTCCCTGCCCAGCAGGTCCTCCGGGGAGACCTGCTTGAGGGGCACCCGCATGTCGATCCGGTCCATGAGGGCGCCCCCGATCTTGCGCCAGTAGCGCTCGATCTCCCGGGAGGTGCAGATGCAGGAGGAGGACTCCCGGCCCAGATTGCCGCAGGGACAGGGATTGGCCGCCATGACAAGCTGGAAATCGGCGGGAAACCAGAAGGATTTGCCCGCCCGGGTGATCCTGACAGTCCCGTTCTCCACCGGCTCCCTCAATCCCTGGAGTATGGGCATCTGGAACTCCGGCGTCTCGTCAAGGAAAAGGACGCCCCGATGGGCCAGGGAGATCTCTCCGGGAGAGACCGAGGAGGATCCCCCCACCATGCCCTGGAGGGAGGCGGAGTGGTGGGGCATGCGGAAGGGAGGCCAGGAGATAAGCCCTGTCCCCTCCCTCAGGGTGCCCGCCTGGGACCAGAGGCGGGTCACTTCCAGGGACTCCTCCCGGGTCAGCCGGGGCAGAAGGCCGGGAAGGCGTCGGCTGGCCATGGTCTTGCCGCAGCCCGGCGGACCGAAGAGGAGCAGGTTGTGCCTTCCCGCCGCGGCCAGCTCCAGGGCCCGACGGCAGAGGGGCTGCCCCTTGAGGTCCCCCATGTCCGGATAGGGATTACCCTCTCCCGCTCCGCTTCCGTACCCGTCCTCCCGGTCCGCCTCCCCTTCCCCCCGGATAAGGGAGTCCCAGACCCGGTTCAGGTCCCCCAGGGAGGGGAGGGAAAGTACCGTCCCCTCCGAAGCGGAGAGGGCTTCGGGCAGATTGTCCGGGGGCACGATGAAAAGGCGGATTCCCCGTTTGACCGCCTCCGATACGGCGGAAATGACCCCCCGCACGGCCCGGACCGTCCCGTCCAGCTGCAGCTCCCCCAGGACCAGGAGAGGGGCGCCCGGATCGGGAAGTTTCCCCCCCGCCCTCAGAATGGCCAGGGCCATGGAAAGATCGTAACGGGCCCCCTCCTTTTTCACCCCCGCCGGGGCGAGATTGATGAGAATGCGCTCCAGGGGGAGTTCGAATCCCCCCCGCTTCAGGGCGACCCGGACCCTTTCCCGGGCCTCCCGGACCGCCGAATCGGGGAGTCCCACCACTTCCAGGGAGGGGATGCCCCTCCGGATGTCCACCTCCACGGAGATAAGATCCCCCTCGTAGCCTCTGAATGCGTAGCAGTATATCACCCTGTCCTCCCCGGTCTGATTCTGCCCGAGGGGGTAATCCTTTTTTTCCCGGTTCGCCGATTTTACATAATCACGGGGAAAACTGTTGTTTCTATAGAAGAATTAATGGCATAATGGCTCCGGTTTTTATATAGACAGGGGATGGTTATGGGTAAATTGCGCATTTTCAGCATAGGAAATATTCTGATAGACATACTGGCCGACGTGGAGGACCGGGACATCGTAGCCCTGGGTCTGGACAAGGGGATCATGAAACTCGTGGACGACGGGGAGAGGAACCGGATCCTCCAGTTCCTGGAGGGGAAGCCCTGCGTGTACAACTGCGGCGGTTCGGCCCCCAATACGATCATCACCCTGGCCGGTCTGGGAGTCCCCTGCGGCCTTTCCGGCAAGATCGGCCGGGACGAGCTGGGCCAGACCTATGTGAAGCGCCTGGAGGAGCAGGGGGTGCGCTCCTTCGTTTCGGAGGGAGAGGGCCACACGGGCACCAGCATCATCCTCATAACCCCCGATTCGGAGAGGACCATGAACACCAGCCTGGGAATCAACCGGGATTATGCCCGGGAGGATGTGGACCTCTCCGCCGTGGGCGAGGCGGACTACTTCTACTTTACCGGCTACATGTGGGACACGGAATCCCAGAAGGACGCCCTGCTGGAAGCGATCAACGTGGCCCGGCGGGAGGGGACGAAAATCGTCTTCGATCTGGCCGATCCCTTCGCCGTCCAGAGAAGCCGGGACGATTTCATCAATATGATCCACCACCATTACGACATCGTCTTCGCCAACCGGGAGGAAGCCCGCCTGCTTTTCCATACGGACAGCGTGGAGGATTCGGTCCGGGAACTCTCCCGCCTCTGCGAAATCGCCATCGTCAAGGACGGCAGCAACGGTTCCTATGTGGCGTCAGGGGATGATATCTGGAAGATTCCCGTCTTCCCCGTCCACAGCATCGACTCCACCGGGGCGGGGGACACCTACTCCTCGGGCTTTCTCTACGGCCTGTCCCAGGGCTTTTCCCTGGAGAGGGCGGGGCATTTCGCCTCCTGGCTGGCTTCACGCATCGTAACGGTAAAGGGGGCCCAGTTCTCCGAAGAAATGATAAGGGAAATCAGAAAAGCGGTACAGGAGGACTCCTGGGACTGCCGATAAGGGAGTATGGTCCGATACGGAATACCCCTGATTATCCTCTTTTTTGCATCAGGAATAAGTCTTTTCTCCTATGAGGAGGAGGGGATCGCCTCCTGGTACGGGGGTAAATTCCAGGGAAGGAAAACGGCGAACGGGGAAATCTTCGACACGAAGGAACTGACCGCCGCCCATAAGACCCTTCCCTTCGGAACCCTGGTCCGGGTGGAAAACCTGGACAACGGCAAATCGGTGATCCTGCGCATTAACGACAGGGGCCCCTACGTGGAGGGGCGTATCATCGATCTTTCCCAGAGGGGGGCCGAAGAGCTGGACATGATCCGGTCCGGAACAGCCCCGGTCCGTCTGACCACGGTAGATCCGGCGATCCGGGAGATCCGCTACGCCGAACCGGCCACCTTCACCATTCAGGTGGCGTCCTTCTCCGATCTGATCAACGCTCTTGCCATGAAGCGCCGCCTGGCGGCGGAAGGGTTCAGCCCCACCGCCCGCCTCTCCAACGAAGGGATAACCCGCCTGTTTCTGGACCGGATCCCCGCGGAGGAGTGCTACGACACGGTGCGCCGCCTGGAGGAGATGGGGATCACGGGCATCATCCTCCGGCAGGATAGGGAGCTCTAGCCCTCCTGCTGATCCAGCCAGTCCCGGATCAGCTTGGCACACTTGTTCTTCTGAATCTTAACAACCTTGAACTCCCGTTCCGCGCTGGCGGCGGAGTCGGAGGCGTGGGCCGTATTGACCATCACGTCGTGGCCGAATTCCCGGCGCACCGTTCCCCCCGGAGCTTTGGTGGGATCGGTCGGTCCCAGAACCTCCCGTATCTTGTCCACCGCGTTCTCTCCCCCGGGGCATCCCGCTCCTCCAGGGGGCACTCCTTCGGTTTGCGGCCGGTCATGAACTCCACGATTTTGCAGAACTGGTCATAGGCGAAGGCATCGCCGAACTGATGCTTTATGACCGCCGCGGACTCCTCGGGAAGGACCATGTCGAATTTCTGTTCCAGGTATTCCACCGCTTTCTGCCCCATATTCGGCCCCAGCTTCGCCTTCAGGGCCTCCTCCACGGCTCCGTAGAACTCCAGGCCCTCGTTGACGGACATCTGATAGATTTTGCAGCCCACAATGCGCAGACCGGTGCGGGAGAACATATCCAGGATCGTACCGGGCCGGCTGGAGGGATAGCGCCAGTTATCCGGCTTTATTATGACCAGGGTTTTTTCAATCTTCTCCGGATTGGGATAGACCATATTCTGGACCACGTTATCCACCCCTTCGATGGCCCTGAGAAAGATTTTCAGATTGTGTATGGCCACTTCCTCCCGGGGGGGTGTCAGAACAGCCGGTTCGATATAGATGGGGGTGTCGGGCTCCTCCTTGCTGTAGATCAGGTCCGCATAGGTGTCCCGGATGGTTTCTCCGGTGATGGATTCAATGCTCCGGTTCTCGGGGAAAAGGGCCCCGGTCACATCGGTGAGCTTGCGGCAGGCGTCCTGGCCCCGGAAAAGAAACAGGGCGACCCGGTGGGGACGCTCCTCGGGCATCATATTCTTGAGGATGTAGTCGGAGAGCAGTTTTCCGCTTCCCGGCTTTCTGGGATTGGTGAAGCGGACCATGGATTCCGCATAGGCTTCCACCGTTTTTCTGTCCGGTGTGAATATCTGGGCTCCGATAAGCTCCAGATCGACCCGGGAGAGCAGCCGGGAGAGGACGCCGCCGGTTCTGGACTTGGCCAGGGTATAGGGGGTCGCTAAAACATAGGATAACTCTTCAGACATGTAATTTCCTTTGTATATCTCTGTATATGAAAGAAAATTATACTCAAAATCCAACCCTTGGCAAGGGAAAAGTGTACGATTCCCGGGCCGGGAGAAGGGGATTTCGTACTATTTAATCAATTTTTTCCGAAACAGCTCTCCCCCCTGGAAACTCTGCATGGAAAGGTCCACCCGGTCCTCGGTCTCTTCCATCAGGGAAAGGAGGTCCGGCTGTCTCATAAGATCAAGCTCGGTAAGAGTTTTGAAGTCCCTGTTCTGATCGTAGGTCTTGGTGAAGGTCCTCATTTTCTCTCCCGGGATCAGAAGGCTGTATTCGAAATAGGAGGTGGCGCAAAGGCGTCCCGAACAGTAGTAGTAGTAGACCAGGCTGCTCTTGACGGCCCGGTCCGTCTGCTGGAAATAGTAACTCACCCGGGCCAGGGGATGGGATTCCCCGTCATAGAGATAGTAATAGTAGTAAAGGGGTTTCCTGGCCTGGAAGGTGAGGGCTTCGGTCATGATTCCCGTTTCGCCGATATAAACGACCGTGTAGCTTCCCATGGACTCCGCCTCCCGCTCAGTCATGGGATGGTAGTAGAGGGGCGCCTTATCGTAGCTGCTTCCGTCTATGAGGTAGAAGAAATCCTTCCAGTACTCCTCTTCTCCGAAAAGGGGGAGAACTCCCCCGGCGAGAAAAAGGAGAAGTACTAGAAGTGGTTTTTCCCTCCCCCGTAGGGACCCGGCGTCCTGCCCCCTCTTCAATCGGCCTGCTCCTCCGCCCAGCGGGCGGCCCGGGCCATCAGTTCCAGACTGGCAATGAAATTCTCCGTGCTTTCGTAACCGTAGGAGAGGCGGAGGGACCGGAGCCCCTTTTCCCGCAGCTCCCCCCGGGGGTGGACGCAGAACTCGCCGGGAATGTAGATAACCCGGGGCCCCTTCTCCCCGCCCGGGTAATCGACGTCCCGAAGGCCCGTGATCCGGTTCAGCCATCGGAAGAAGGGACTGGACTCACCGGTTTCCAGATTCCGGAAGGTCAGATAGAAATAAAAGCCCGCCGATCCGCCGATGCACTCCTCCAGCCAGGGGCCCAGGATCTTCTCGATGGCGGGCCTCAGGACGCGGGCCTTTTCCCTGTACCCCCGGTTCACCATGGCCAGCTGTTCCTCGAGCCGGTGATCCAGGAGCCAGGAGGCAATCTCCTGGTTGATCAGGGGGGCGGAGAAACCCACATCGCTGACCCTCTGGACCAGGGCGTCGGTCAGGGGGCCACGGGGGGCGATCATGTACCCCATGCGCAGGCCGGGAGCGATCACCTTGGAGAGGGTTC
>QKAI01000301.1 GCA_003246505.1 Spirochaetaceae bacterium
CCCGCAGCAGCTCCTCCTTGTCCTCCCCCAGGTAGGGGGCGAAGTCCAGATGCTCCGCCAGCTTCCTGTCCGTGGCCAGGAAACGGTTCTTAGCCGGATTCAGGGTAAAGATGATGATGTTGTCCAGGGCCTGGCCCCAGCTCTTGAAGAGGGAGCCCCGGAATTTGTCCGCATCCACCGAACGGTTCAGATAGTCCCGGCGCCGTTTCACCTCGTCGGCCAGCTTGATGATCCACTCCTTGAGGATGGGGTAATCCGTGCTCCACCCCTCGGAAGCCTGGATGAAACCCTCCCGCTCCAGAACGTTCATCCGGTAGGAGAGGAAGGTGCGGTAGATGTCGCGGATGTTGTTGTACTTGCTGAACTGGCTGATCACGTCGAAGAGAAAGATCTCCATCTTGCGCATCTGCCAGATGTAGGTGATCACCGTCTGCCTCTCCGTGGATTCGTCGAAGAAGAGATCGTCCATGAGCAGATCGAACTCGTTGTAGCGCCTCTCCATCTGGATGAACCAGCGGTCCTGCTCCAGGGAGAATTTGTCCATATCGATGCGCCAGGTAGTGCCCTCCCCGGGGATGCTCGTCACCCGGATATTCTCTGCCCCGAAGGTGGAGAAGATCTGGACCGTGCCCAGCCCCTCCCCGCTGTGGGTACCCTTGGTGGTCTTTCCCACGAAAAGGGGGATGCCCGCCCGGTCCGTAACCAGTTTTTCCCGATCGATCCCCGTCCCGTTGTCGGTCAGGGTCAGCCTGACCTTTCCCTCCACCTTTTCCAGGACCAGGGTGATTTTTCCGTCCCGCCCGGCCTCCTCTATGGCTTCCAGGGAGTTGGCGATGAGATTGATCAGGGCCCGGCCGATGAAAACATGGGAGCCCAGGACCACGGGTCGCTTGATGCGCAGGATGAGCTGGAATTCGCAGGGGACGTGGGAGGCTTCCACATAGGGGATGATTCTTTCGGTAATGATCTCCTTCACGTTGACCCGGTGGATCATATCCATGCTGTTCCGGTAGGAGTTGAGCGTATTGATGAGGGAGGTGGTCTCCCGGTTGATGTCCTCGATGATCCGGCTTCCGTTATCCACGGAAAGCATGTCCACCATGCTGGACAGGAGGCGCAGGGTTTTACGGGCGTCATGGCGGGTCCGCCCTATCTCCTCCCGGGGCTCCTTCTCCTCTTCGAGCCCCTTGCGGGAATCGATCCTGACCTCCTCCTTCCGGGCGGAGAGGTGGGTGTAGACCAGGTTCCGGTAGACCAGGGGCTCCCCCTGGCGGAAGCCCTTCTTTTCAAAGAACTCCACCGTATCCGGCTGTCTCTGCCAGATATAGAGATAGAGGCAGGAGTCGTCGGGAAGGCTGCGGGTCAGGTACTCGATGAGGAAGGTCCCCACCCCCCGGCCCCGGCCGAAGGGACTGGTCACCACCTTGTAGATGTGGAAGACCCGGTTCTCCAGGTGGGAGTAGACCAGGATGTATCCCATGATCTCCCCCTCCTCCATCCAGACAAAGCTATGCTCGTAATCCTTGGTCAGCTCCTTGTCCAGGATATAGGGGGAAGGGATGATGAAGGTATCGATATTCAGAAGGGGATTCCGGGAGATGCGCTGTTCCAGCTCCCTGCTGAACGGTTTGATGGAAACGTACTTCTCCATGGAATCCTCCTGAGGCTGTCTTCCCCTATTTCACGATAATCCGGAAGAACCGCTTCTTCCCCGCCTTGAGGATCAGCTCCCCCTCCCTGATGTGGGAGGCGTCGACCACCCCGTCCACATCGGAGAATTTCTCCCCGTTTATGGCGGCGCCGTTCTGCTGCACCAGCCGGCGGGCGTCGCTCTTGGAGGCGCAGAGCTCCGTGGAGGCGAAGAGGTCCAGCACGTTGATCCCCGCCTCGAATTCGGCCAGGGCCATCTCGCAGGAGGGCATCCCCTCCCGGTCCCCGCCGGTGCCCCCGGAGAAGGCCGCCCTGGCGGCGGAACGGGCCTTTTCCGCCTCCTCCTCCCCGTGGAGCAGTTTGGTTACCTCATAGGCCAGCCTCTCCTTGGATTCGTTGATGGCCTGGTCCTTCGCCGCCCCCAGCTCGCGGCACTCCTCCACGGAAAGGAAGGTGAAGGTGAGGAAGAATTTCTCCACGTCCGCGTCGGGCACGTTCCGCCAGTACTGGTAGAAGTCGTAGACCGAGGTCATCTCCGGATTCAGGAAAATGGCCCCCTTCTCGGTCTTGCCCATTTTCTTTCCGTCCGACCGGGCGATGAGGGGGAAGGTCAGGCCGAAGCTCTCCGCCCCCTCCTCCATGCGCCGGATAAGCTCCATGCCCGCCACGATGTTGCCCCACTGGTCGTCCCCGCCGATCTGGAGGGTACAGCCGTAGCGCCGGTTCAGCTCCAGAAAGTCGTAGGACTGGAGCAGCTGGTAGTTGAATTCGATGAAGGAGAGCCCCTTCTCGAGGCGCTGTTTGTAGGCTTCGAAGGTGAGCATCCGGTTCACGGAGAAGTGCCTTCCTATGTCCCGGAGAAAGTCAATGTAGTTCAGGTCCGCCAGCCAGTCCGCGTTGTTGGCCAGAATCGCGTCGGAACCCTCGAAGTCGATCAGCTTGGCCATCTGGGGCTTCTGGCCGGCGATATTCCGGGCGATCTCCTCGTAGCTGATGAGCTTTCTCATCTCCGTTTTGCCGGAGGGGTCGCCGATGCGGGCGGTGCCCCCGCCCATGAGGCAGATGGGCTTATGCCCCGCCTGCTGGAGATGGGCCATGGCGTATACGGGGACAAGATGGCCGATGTGCAGGGAGGGACCGGTGGGGTCGAATCCGGCGTAGAAGGTGACCTGGCCCTCATCGAATTTCTTCCTCAGCCCTTCCTCGTCGGTGCATTGTTTGAAAAATCCCCGTTCTTTGAGGATATCCAAGGCGTTTCTCATGTTCTTCTCCTTACTACACTGCGGCCCCGTTAACGGGAAAACCAAAAAAAAGCCCCGTTTAACGGGGCTGTGCATTCTCAGTTACGATGATTACCGTATCTACAGCCCCTGCTCTCTGGAGGAATAATAATAGTAATAGGCGTAGGTTCCGTACATCATCATGGTTCATTAAATCTAGACTTATCAAATAGTTTTGTCAATCCGCCCGGGGAAAGGAGTGGGAAGCGTCGGGAAGGCACCAGTAGGAGACCTCCCCGTCCAGGGCGGAACGGGCCACCTCCAGAGCCTCTTCCAGGGTGGCGAAGGTTTTGATGTCCGCCCGGGCCAGGGAGGGCTCCACCATCTCCGTGACCAGGAGAACCCGGAAACGGGAGGCCAGCTCGCAGCCGTAGTAGGCGATGAACCGCCCTATGGAGTAGTTCTCCCGCAGAAAGGCTTCCCGCTCTTCCATGGAGGCGAACCGGCCGATCATCTCCTCCATGAGGGGGTTTCCCAGGCCCTCCTGGGAACGGGTGGCCAGTATGAGGGTTCCCCCGGGCTTAAGGGCCTGGCAGGCGTTGATCATGGACTTGACGGACTGGTAGAAGTTGATGTCCCCGGGAAATCCGTGGGCCGAGGCGACCACCGCGTCGCGCCTCTCGGGGATGGGGATGAGGAAGAAGTCCCGGAGGAGGCGGCATCCCTCCCGGTGGGCCCGGTCGTAGTGGCCCGCCACGGCGGCTCCCGGACCCTTCGTGCCCGGGACGATGTTCACCAGAAAATCGGGTTTCACCATCTCCAGGGCCTCCATCAGGTCCTCGTGGAGGGGATTGTCAATAAGTTTGTCGCAGCCTATGAGAGGGTGGGATCCCTTCCCTTTCTCCGGATGGAGGCTCAGGGAGTGGTTCTGCATTATCGTCCTGCGGCTGGCGATGCCCGGCACCAGGGACTTCCGTCCCCCGCTGTAACCGGCCATGAGATGGAAGAGGATGCCCCCGGTGATGATGAGCCGGTCCGCCTCGAGCGCCAGCCGGTTCAGCTCCACCTCCGTCCCCCGGGAGGTGGTCCCCACCTTCACGAGGTTCGCGTCGTCATCGCAGTCGTGGTCCACAATGGGGTAGCGCCCGTAAAGGGAACCGGTAAGGCTCTTTTTCTCCTCCTCCGAATGGGGCCGGTGGGTTCCCAGGGCGCTCAGGAGAGTGATGTCCCCGGGGCGGACCCCTCCCCTCTCCAGCTCCTCCACGATGAGGGGCAGGTAGATATCCGTACCCTGCCAGGACCGGGTGATGTCGGAAAAAACGATGCAGACCCTCTCTCCCTCTTTCACCAGATCGGAGAGGCGGGGAGAATAGATGGGCGACTCGAGAGCCCTCCGGACTTTTTCCCCAAGGGAAGTTTCCCCGGGAGTATAGGAGGATTCGATGATATCCCCCCGCCAGTCGGGAGGGATGGGGGCGCTCTGTTCCGTGATTCCGTACTTCAGGGTGAAAGTCTGCATGGCCCCATTCTAGGAACATTGGGGTTCCGTGTCAAACTTTTCCTGAAAGATCTTGACAAAAGGCAGGCCAGTCGTTACTATTCGAAGAAACGTTTCTTTAGAGAGATACATAGGAGAAGGAATATGAAGAAGGTAATGACCATCATGCTGCTGGCAGCGGCGGTGGCCCTGGCCGGAGCCAACGGCAAGGGAGAGGCGCCCAAGGGGGACAAGCCCCTTTCCATCGGGGTGTCCCAGTTCGTCCAGCACCCCGCCCTGGATGCGGTCAATCAGGGTATTGTTGACGAAATGGCGGCCCTGGGTTACGAGAACGTCCGGTACGACTATCAGAACTCCAACGGGGATGTGAATACGGCCCGGCAGATCGCCAGCCTTTTCCAGTCGAAAAAGATGGATATGGTTGTGGGAATCGCCACGCCCAACTCCCAGGCGTTGAAAATGGGCGTTACCAATGCCCCCGTGGTCTTTGCGGCGATTACCGATCCGGTTTCCGCGGGCCTGGTGGAATCCCTGGACAGGGGCGATCCGGGCATCAACGGGACCTCCTACAAGAATCCCTTCAAGGGGCAGATCGAATTTCTCATGAGCCTCCACGAGGTGAAGGTTCTGGGCCAGATCTATACGGGGAACGAGGATAACGCCATGTTCCAGGCCAAGCAGGTCCAGAAGGCCTGCGAGGAACTGGGGATCGAGTACCTGGGGACCTCCATCACCTCCTCGGCGGAGGTGAAATCCGCCACGGAAACCCTCATCGACCGGGTGGATGCGATCTACGTGACCAACGACAACACGGT